>JBFEOQ010000010.1:0-39151 GCA_041550515.1 Thermoplasmatota archaeon
ATAAAAAAATGGACCGTATCAATAAAAAAAGATCTTATTTATATCATTTTAACAAGTGTTTTAGTTTTCTCTTATTGGGCTTTTATCGCAACACCTGTGTATTATAATTTCATGAACCTTGGACTCCCGATAGTAAACTATAAAATAGCATCAATTTATGTGATAATTTTATTTTACATTTTATTCTTTTTTTCATTATGCTTAGCAATTTTAATAAGACGATTCAATATTTTTATTAAAAAATCAATTTTTAATTCAAAAAATATGGTTATAAAATTTTTAATTTTACTATCCTTAAAACTAAATCCATTTATTAAAAAAGAAGAACCGTCCTATAGATCACGAGTTAAGCTATTTTCTATAATTATGATAATATTTTTAATAACTATGACTATTTTTTTATTTAACAAGATTCCTTGGACAAATTTTCCTTTTACTTTTAACTCAATGATATTGTCATTACCATTATTAGTTGTCTTTGCGTTTGTAGCAATTGGATTTAGATATTCAGCATATATAAAAAATGGTTTTTTTATACGCGGTTGGATTATTGCCATACTCATCTCTTTTACATATGGTATTATAACAAACAGCAAAGCTATGTTACCAGACAGACACTTTGAATATTTAATGTATCCAATAGCTATTATAGTTATTTATGGTATAGGAACTATTTTTTCAGATCCATATCATGATAAATTACTTTCAAAATTCGCAGATAAAACAATTTTATTTGTTAAAAGTCATAGAAAAAAAATAAAAATTACATATAAACGTCGATTGGTTCATCTTATTTTTATATTATTTTTTGTTATATCCTTAGCAGGATCAGTCTATCCATCATTTAAAGAATTAAAAGCATCAGAAGAAGGTATAACAAATGAAGATGTAGCTGTTATCACATGGATAGCTGAAAACCTAGATAAAAATACTAGTATGATCTGTTCAGATCATCGTCTAGCAAGAATAGCAGAATCTGAAGGATATAGTACAACTAAAGATGAAACAATAAAAATTTGGTCTGCTGAAAATCTAACAGATTACTTAGATGAACTAATGGGAATTAATAGAAACCATACTAAAATCACACATATATTAATTGATGATATAATGAAAAACGAAGTTGTACATATTGGTTACGGAAAAATTAGTTATATGACTAACGATACATGGACAGCAGCTTATGATAAGTTTTCAAAACAACCTTTTGAATTAATATATAGGAATGAAACTATCCAAAAAGATTTAATTACTGAAGAACCAGTACACTGGGTAGAAATATACAAAGTTAATTGGACATATATAGATTCAATAACATAATAAACTAAACGAAATACAAAAAAATCTAATAATTCATCTTATAATTTACTATTATGTATATTTATAACTTTCTGAAATGTATTTTCAAACTCACATGTCACAGAATCCATAGAATGTTTTTTAATTAATTTTAAACTATTAGCACCCATAGTTTTTTTAAGTTCTTCATCTGAAAGAATTTTAATTATATTCTCTGCCATTTGTTCACTATTTTTTGGTTCAAATAAAAAACCATTATTCATACTTGCAAGTTCCGGAAGTGCACCATTGTTAACAACTACAACAGGTAAACCAGAAGCTATAGCCTCCATTGTTACAATGCTTTGCAACTCTGATTCAGATGGTATAGCAAAAACATCAGCAATATTATAAATATTTGGATAATCCTTCCAATCAAGAAAATCAGTAAAAGTTGTATGATCTTTTATATGCAGCTCTTGAGTTAGATTTATAAGTTTGTTTTTATACTCTCCACCTGATCCAACAAGAAGAAAATGAGCATCAATTTTCTTAAGAACATATGGAATAGATTTGATTAAAACATCAAGATTTTTTTCTTCATTAATTCTACCTGTGAATAATACAATATTTTTATCTGGTAAATTAAATCTTTCTCTGAGATATTCACCATTATTGTTAGGATTAAAAACCTCTGTTTCCAAACCATTTGAGATTGGAGTAATTTTTGTTCTTAATCCTCTTTTAATAAACATATTTGCTCCAGTCTTTGTTGGTATTGTCGCCCAGTCTACGAGGTTAAAAAAATATACTAGATATTTCCAAGTATATTTTTTTATGGCATCATAAAATTTAAAATTAAAAAATGGTGTTAACATATTTTGTGGTAAAACATGTATAGATCCAATAACTGGTATTTTATATCTCCTAGCCCATAACAAAGCACTTATAGATATGGGGTAGGGTGAACATACATTTATTATGTCTGGTTTTAATTTTTTTATGATTTTTCCTACGTCAAAAAAAGGGAATGGAGAAAAATAATATCTACTATTCATATAATATAATAGTTTTATACTCCTTGTTCTATATATTGTTGTTCCATTTTCACTTTCAATTTTTTTTCTAAAAGAAAAACCTGGTGCAATTATGTTGACCTCATGACCTTGTTTTTTTAAATTTTTAGCAAGATTATATTGAGCTATGGCACCCCCATCAATATTTGGATAATACGACTCTGTTGCTAATAATATTTTCATAACTATCACAAAACACTTTTTAGTAATTTAATTATCTATTGATAAATGTTTATTTATTTAAAAATGTAGGGACTTAATGAAGATATGATTGATATAGGTGAAGCATAAACATCTGTTGCAAAATATTGATACCATCCACAGCCTCTTTCACAGTTTTTCATTTGAATTCTTGCTTGTTTTGCTTTATCGGTTTTAAGAAATTCCATAAAAGATCCCTCAGTAAAATTATATAATCTTTGACCAATTGTTCTACATGGGTAAAAAAGACCTCCATCTGAGTCAATTATAACCGATGATGTTGAACAACCATGTGGCTGATTTATATTGTCTAAGAATCCTTTTGGTGTAGTAATAGTATTTTTGTATTTATTTTTTAGACGAATAATTTCTTTTTTAAATTCTAATGGATCTGGATAATAGTCATCTGTTCCATCAAGATGACATGCAGGCATTACTACAGACCTTGCATTTACTTCATAGATTCTTTTTATTTTTTCTTCAAGAATAGGCATTGTTTCTCTTGTCACAACAATCTGTATACATATTTCTGGACCATAGCTTTGAAATTCCTCTAGACGATTAAAAAAATCTAAGTTATCATGTCCCTCATCTATACTTATATGTAAATAATCTATATATTTACTATATTCTAGCATAGGTCTTTTATCAAGCAAATGACCATTTGTAGTAAAAAATAAAGTAATTGGTTTTTGATAAGCATATTTTAAAATATCACCAAGATCCTTTCGAACTAGTGGATCACCACCTTCTAAACTAAGAACTACTATACTTGATTTTGCAATGTTATCTATTACTTTAAAAACATCCTCGGTTTTAAGATCAGACGTTTTTTCCATCCATACATTACAAAATTTACACTTTAAACTACATTTATGAGTGATCTTATATGATGCATAAAAAGGATAGATATATTCCTTAGCTAATTTGTTTGACATAACATAATTAAAAGTTTTTATGTACTTTGATAAAGGAAGCCTTTTCATATATTTTCACTAATATTTTTTTTATGGAACAATTTAACACTGATAAGTTTTTTTGTTTATAAAAATCTAAAATTATCATAAATAAAATAAATCCTCCGTAGAATAACCATCAATGTGGTTGAAGATAAGAAACAAAAAAAAACACTAAAACTACCAATAGTAATAAGTATTTTAATTAGTATATTAATTATTACTTTAATTATGTATTTTACTGTTGATGAAAAAACAGTAAATCAACTAAAAAATACTAAAATTAATTACATTTTTTTTGTATTAGCTATAATAATAAATGTTCTTTATTGGATTTTATGGGCTATTAGACTAAAAATTCTTGCTAATGCTATTGATAAAAAAGTAAATATTGGATTATGGAAATCAACAAAAATAATTATAGCAAATCTATTTCTTGCGGGTATCACTCCCTCTATGGCCGGTGGAGAACCTGTGAGAATTTATCTTCTAAATAAAGAGGGTATGAGTCTGGGTAGCTCTACAGCAGCAGTAGTTGGAGAACGTTTACTTGATGCAGTTTTCATTTTAATATTAATACCATTTGCTTTTTTCATCTTTAAAGATAAACCTGTTATAAGTTACATAAATATTGGACTTACAATCGGTATTATTGTTTTCATTGTGTTAATAATCTTATTTTTATATGCAATTTTTAAACCTGAGAAAACAAAATCTTTTTTAATTTTGATAAGTAAAAAACTAAGTAGATTTTCAAAGAAAAAAGAAAGGCAGAGTAAGGTTATTAGTTGGATAAGTCATGAAGTTGATAATTTCCATAATAGTATGATGTGTTTTAGTAAACATAAAAGAGCCTTATTCTATTCAAGTATTATCACAGTTATATTCTGGTTCACAGGATTTATGACTGCCTCAATGTTGTTATTAGGTCTTGGTTTACCACCCTTTTTTATTGAATCATATGCTGCTCAGGTTTTATTAATTGTGATTATTATGATGCCTACAACACCAGGAAGCTCTGGTATTGCTGAGGGAAGCATATTTATATTATATGGTGTTATTTTATCTGATCCTATACATTTTACTTTAATTGGTGTTTTCACGATATTATATAGATTTATAACATTTCATATGAATATTATTGTTGGAGCAGTTTTTCAATATAGAATTTTTAAAACAGTTGCATCATTTTCTATGGATATGATAAAAACCCATGATGATACACTTAAATGCGAGTAAAAATAGACGTCACATTTAAAAATAGAAATAGTATTCTGGCAAATCTATGAAAAAAGCAGAAAAATGTATTTCTTGTGGTAAAGGGTTAATTAAACGTGGTTCAACAACATTCAAATGTCCGAATTGTGATGATATTATTGGGCGATGCAATAATTGTAGAGAACAAAGTGTAAAATACGCTTGTGTTAAGTGTGGATTTATTGGACCATAATAAAGGGGGAAAACAATATGGGTGATGTTGTAGGTCTTATCCAGATTATGCCTACTGAGGTTTTAGAGGATAATCAATTAAGTAAGATGGTAGAAAAGATAAAAGCAGTTGTAAAACCACCAGCAAAAGTTGGTAATATTGAAATTAAAAATATAGCATTTGGTTTAAGAGGAATTAATTTAACAGTGGTTATTCCTGATAGGTCTGGTGTGGGGGGGCTTGACCCAATAGCTGAAGAAATTTCAAAAATGGAAAATGTTGAATCTGCAGAAGTAAAAGATGTTGGATTACTCTAAGAATTGAAAATAAATTTTATTAAGCTAAATTTTATGATGCTCTTCCGGATTTTCTAAGATAATTTGTAAAGTTTTGTGATACTTCAGTTCCAAGGTCTGTTGGATAATAAACAGGATACGCAGAATTGCTAGTATCGCCATCTACTAGTTCAGCTAAATACATTTTTTTAATATGCCATTTGACTGTATGGTGATTAAGATTTAGAGCATGTGCTATTTCAAGTAAATGTTTACCAGGATTATTTACAAGATATTGCATAATAATCCTTGCGTTTTTGTTTTTAAGTATTGCTTCAGCTATCGCTTCTTTTCTTGCCTCTGCTCCACCTTCAACTAAATAATAAACTTTTTTACCACCTATATCTCGACTTCTTACAAAGTTAGTTTGTTCTAATTTTCTTAAATGCCATGCTGCATTACTTGGTTTTAAATCGAGTTCTCTTGCAATTTCTCTAAGGTGAGATCCTGGGTATTCTTCAATATATTCATATAGATTTTTTCTAACATCAGTATTTAAAACATTTTCTGGTGTTACATATTTTATGCCGCCAAACATAATAAATGATATTACGAGTGCTATTGCTGCAATTACTATTGCAATTGATATTCCTATGTTATCTAAAGTTGGTGCAAAAGGCTCTGCTATTGCATTTTCTGCAGTTATTGTTATAAATATTAAAAATAGTGTTAAACTCATAATTAATTTATTGATATGAGGCATATGTCATCCCATCCTTTTTGATTTTTGAGTGCAATCTGTTAATATTTTCTTTATTTAAAAAGTTTTACCTCAAATTTTCACTAAAAAATTTTAGTTTTTGTAAAAATTAGTTTTTTTATTTATGAGCTCTGTAGCCAATTATTTTATTATCTTTTTTCTCAAGTCTAACAAAACCAAAACGTTCAAATTGAACAATTTCACCATCAGATATATTTCTAACTGATTGTTCTGCATAGCCTTTTACTGTTTCTAAACTATCAGCATTATAGATTTCTTTATTAAACAATTGATGAGGAATAAAGACTTTCATTTCCACAAATTTATCAGTTGTCCATTGAATCTTAAGATAATCAGCAATTAGATTTTCACCGGCATACTCTCCATAAACTATATCATTTTTCTTAATTATTTTGATATTATACAAATCTTTAAGTCTGAAAAAATCACCAGGTTTTAGTTTATTAATATCAGATCCAGAAATATAAAAGATATCATGAGTTTCAACTAGTCTACTTCCAATATTTTTTTCTGAAGGATGAAAACTAATTTCTTTTTGTTTTAATGGAGCATCTTTTACAACTAATTTAACTGGATCTGGAACAAAAAAATATCTCTTAGCAATTGGATCTAAAATTTTTCTATTCGCAGATTCAACGAGGCCAAAGTTAGTAATTGATTCCATCTTAGAAATGCCTTGTGAAAATATAAAGTGTTTAATTGCCTCAGGTAAGATTCCACGTTTTTTAAGACCACGGAGTGTTGGAAGGCGTATATCATCATAATCCAAAACTATACCTTTATCAATTAAAGGTTTAATTTTACGTTTTGATACAGGCATACCATTAATACTCAGACGAGCAAATTCCATAAGATGAGGTTTACGTAAACCTAAAAGATCAAGTAATTTATAATAACACTCATCTCTTAGTTCATATTCTTTTGTTCTAAAAGGGTGAGTAACACCACTGATGCTATCCTCTATTGCACCTGCAAAATCATATGTCGGCCATACTCGGTATTTATCACCTTGTATTGGATGAATAGTTTCAAGAATTCTGAAGAGAGTTGGATCACGCATAGCTGTATTAACACAGCACATATCACCTTTCATGCGAAGAATTGCATTATCTAAATCACCTTTAAGCATCTGATTCCATTTATCTAAATTAGCTTCATAATCACAATCACGACATTTGCATTCTCGACCTTTAAAACGACATTCTTTTATTTTATCAGATGAACAAATGCAAACATAGGCATCACCTTGTTTAATCAACTGTTCTGCTAGTCTATAATGTTTATCAAGATTACTAGATGTAGTATATTCTTCATCCCATTGTAAACCAAGCCATTCTAAATCTTCTTTTTGTGATTCATAAAATTTAATATCAGCATTTTCTGGATTAGTATCATCAAAACGAAGTATGAATTTTCCTGAATACATTCTTGCATATTCATAATCTACAATACTAGCTTTGGCATGACCAATATGTAAATAACCGTTTGGTTCAGGAGGAAAACGAGTAACAACCTTCCCTTTTTCTGCATTTGGAAGAGGTGGTAAGGAAAAATCTCTTTCTTTTTTTTCTCTTACTAACAATTCCGGAGCAATTTTTTCTAGTTCAGAAATTTGTTTCTCAGGTGTAAGTTTATTAACTTCAGAAATAACCTCTTTTACAATAGGTAGTATCTCACGTGGAGAATAACTCTCATTTCTTAATTCAGCAAAAACTTTACCAATAACTGCTTTTACATCTGCATTACCATTGAATTGAACAGCATTTTGTAAGCCATATTTTTTTGCAGTTTCTCTTATTTTTTTAGACATTTTTAAAAAAAAATCTCCTCTTATTTTTTACGGTTTATTGAATAATCTGCAATACTTATGAGAATTTGTTTTGCATTTGAATCAGGAAAAATACTTAAAGCTTGCTTTGCATTATTTGAATAATTTATTGCTTTTTCTTTTGCATAATTAGAAGAACCAGTTTTCTTAAACAAATTATATACATTCTTAACTTGCTCATCTGTTGCATTGATATTACCAAATATCTTATCCAATATTTTTTTATCTTCTCCTTTTGTATTTTTCAAACAGTGGCAGGCTATTAGTGTTTTTTTACCATTTCTTATATCATTTCCAATATCCTTACCAAGAGTTTCAATATTACTACTTACATCGAGATAATCATCCCATATCTGAAAACCTAAACCTAAATTTAACCCATACTGGTTTAATGCATTTGATTGTTCACTATTTGCACCACCAAGAATAGCGCCTGCTTCTGCAGCATATTGAAAAAATACCGCTGTTTTTTTACGTATCATTTCAAGGTATTCTTCCTCAGTTACAAATTTTCTTTGTTCAAATTCCATATCTAATTGTTGTCCCTCTGAAATTTCTCTTATACAATCTATAAGACCATATTCAACATTTTTAAAAATTTTAACATCACCAGAGGTTTTATGTATTGATTCAAAAGCTTTAACAAATAGTAAATCTCCTGCTATTATTGCTGTTGATTCACCATATTTAATATGTACTGAAGGTATTCCTCGTCTTAATTTTGATTTATCCATAATATCATCATGAACTAGCGTAAAATTATGTGCTAATTCACATGCAATTGATAGAGGTATTACTTTTACTACATCGCCATTTACTGCTTCGCAGGATATCATTGCAAGTAATGGTCTTAATCTTTTTCCACCTGCTTGAGGTAGGTGTCTCATAGCTTTATATAAGGTTTCTGGGGAGCCACCTGATAGAAATTTTTCCATTTGTTTATTGAAAAAATTTGCTCTCTTATTGAGTTCAATTTTTAAATCCATAGTTGTCCACCAACAATAGTCCAATCTACTTCATGCATTTTCGAAACTTTATCAATACCTAGCAGATACATTGTTGTCCTTAATTCTTTTATAATAACATCAACTTCATCAATAACCCGTGTTTTCCCAGAAATTGCAGGTTCAAGTAATGTCCTTGCAATTCCTGCAGCATCAGCACCCAAAGTCAAGGATTTTGCTACATCTAATCCATTTCTAATTCCACCTGTTGCTATTATAGGTATTTTCCAGTTTGTTGCATCACCAACATTAAGTATCGATGTCGGTGTTGGTATTCCCCAGTTCCAAAAGGTTTTACCTCCACGTTCATGCAATTTATCATTTATCATTTGTGAACGATAATGTTCAATTGCTGAAAAGCTAGTACCACCAAGACCACCAACGTCAATTCCTGATATTTTTGTTTTTGATAGTTTTTTTGCCACGTTATAAGATATTCCTGCACCTGATTCCTTAACTATAACTGGGATATTCAAATCTTCTGTGAGTTTTTTTATAGCATCGTAAACTCCTCGTGCATTTGACTCACCTTCTGGCATTACTGCTTCTTGTAAAAAATTAAGACAAACAATGAAAACATCAGCATTTATCATATCTATCATTTTTTGAGCATTTTCAAGTGTTTTTTCTATACCCCATATAACAAGTTGCGATGCACCAATATTTGCAAAACGAAGAGGAATATCATAATTATTTATAACCGAATAAGTTTCCTTTAAATCATTCTTTTCAATTGCAGCTCTCTGTGAACCTACACCCATACCTAACTTAAATTTCTCTGCAGCAACTGCTAAGTTTTCATTTATTTTTTTTGCTTTACTATAACCTCCAGTCATACTAGCTATTATTATTGGAGCTCCTATCTTTTTATTAAAAAGTTTAATAGAGAGATCGATATCTTTTTTTTGAATTTCAGGTAAAGCATTATGTACTAACTTTATATCATCCCAGTAGTTATAATCTGATGACACATTTTTTTCTATAGCTACCTTCACATGTTGATCTTTTCTACTCTCAGTATTATTCATTTTAGTTTTCTCCATCGACTATTGTACTGATTGTTTTTTTTCCAACAAGCACCTTATATAATCTATCCATTTTATTACCATTTACTAAAACAGTTTCTATACCATTTTTTGCAATTTTTTTAATTGTTAAAAATTTTCCAGCCATACCTCCTGTTACATCAGCATTTTTATTAAATTCAAATGAGGCGTTAAGTAATTTAAGTTCTTTTATTGTTGTTTTTTGAATAAATTTTGCTTTTTTATCAATTTTTGGATTAGCGGTAAAAATTCCATCTTCATCAATTACAAAAACCACTTTTTCAGGTTTAAAATGATTAGATAAAATCTCTATTAATAAATCTCCAGAACATATAGAAAAACCTAATGAACTATCCAAAACAACATCTCCATAAGTAACTGGAATAAAATTTTTATCTAAATAATCTTCAAAGATTTGATAATCCATTTTTTGAAGTTTATGATTATTTAATTTTATAATTGAATGAGGGGATATTGAAACAGCATTTATGTCATGATTTTGTAGTGATTTTAAAACTAATGAATTTAATGATTGAACTTTTTCATGTGTAAGTGAAAAACCTTTTATTTGTTCTATTCTTTTATAACCTTGGTTTAACTCGTATTCTTTTGCTAGAATATGACCAAAAGATCCTGCTCCATGAATAATTATCATTTGTTTTTTTGATTTTTTAATGTCTTCTGATAGGATATCCATTGTCTCTGTTTTAAAAGTACATTCCTTAGTTTTATCAGTTATAACACTACCGCCTAGTTTAATAATAATCATATTCTGTGAAATAAAATTAAAGTATAAAAAGAGTTTACATGGCTTTATGGTTTTTTAACGGTCATCATTGTTTTGTCTTTGTTTTGTTCATGTATTAGCCAAAGTCCTATTGGCATTCCATTAAATGGATCTTGCATAATAGTTTTTGTTAAACGTTTTAGTTCTACTGAGTTATGTTTTTCACGACAATTTCCACATATAAAAAGTTCATCTTTGAATACTAAACCAGACAAATTTTCATGAAGATTAAATTTTCTGCTGCATACACTGCAGGTTTTTATTGTTATTTTCCCACCACCAAATTAAAAATTCTTTTGTGTTATGGAACTTATATAATTTTGTCATTTATAAACCCATCTGTAAAAAGGAAATATTATATAAGATTGAGGTGTATTAACCTAGTTATAAGGTGGTAGGAGTCTAAATGACAGAAGGCGACACTGTTCATAAAAGCATAGTTAGTCATGGTGGTAAACCTAAGATTGCATATTTTTCTATGGAGATCGGGATTGATGAAAATATTCCTTCCTATAGTGGTGGTTTAGGTATACTATCCGGTGATACTATCAAATCTTGTGCAGATTTAAATGTCCCTGTCGTTGGAATAACTCTACTATCTGAGAATGGTTACTTTTATCAGAAACTAGATGAAGAGGGGAATCAGATAGAACTTCCGATTCAATTTTATATTTCAAATTTCTTACATGAGTTACATACTAATACAACTGTTAAAATTGAAGGAAGAGATGTTAAAATTCGTCCTTGGTTGTATCAATATCGTGGAATTGGCGGATATATAGTTCCAGTATTTTTCTTAGATACAAATGTAACAGAAAATACTAATCATGATAGACAGCTAACTAAATACCTATATGGAGGTGATAACAAATATAGGTTAGGTCAAGAAATTATTCTTGGTATCGGTGGTGTAAGAATTCTAAGAGATTTAGGATATAATACCATTGATAAATATCATATGAATGAAGGGCATGCAGCACTTGGAACTCTTGAACTTTATGATCAGAGTAAGGATATTGAAAAGGTTCGTCAACAATGTGTTTTTACAACTCACACACCTGTTGCAGCAGGTCATGATCAGTTTGATTTGAATATTGCAAAATCTATGATTGGTAATATTCTTCCCGAGTTTATTCTTGATGATATTACCTTTGAAAATAAACTTAATATGACCCGGCTTGCCTTATTTTTTAGTCATTATATTAATGGTGTTGCGAAAAAACACGGTGAGGTTTCTCGTATGATGTTTCCAGGATATTCTATTGACTCAATTACCAATGGTGTTCATTCAGCAACATGGGTTTGTGAATCTTTCCAAAGAATATTTGATAAACATATAAAAGGTTGGCGTTCTGACCCAAATAGTCTTAGAGCTGCATCTGGTATGGATAAAAATAAGATATGGAATGCACATATGGAAGCAAAACGGGAGCTTATTAATTTTGTTAACAAACGATACAATGTAGGTATGAATTATAATGATTTTACTATAGGGTTTGCTCGTAGACAAACTGCTTACAAAAGACCTGATTTATTAATATCAAATCCTAAAAGATTAATGGATATTGCTGATAAAGTAGGACCAATTCAGATAATATACGCAGGAAAAGCACATCCAAAAGATAATACTGGTAAGGAAAGTATTAGAAAGATTTTTGAAGTAATGAAGAAAATTAATAATAACATAAAAATGGCATATATTCACAATTATGAAATGTCAATTGCAAAAATGATGGTGTCAGGTGTAGATTTATGGCTGAATACACCAAGACGTCCTATGGAGGCATCAGGTACTTCTGGTATGAAAGCAGCACATAATGGTATTCCACAATTTAGCACTCTTGATGGATGGTGGATTGAGGGATGTATTGAAAATATCACTGGTTGGTCAATTGGTTCAAGAAAATCAGATGAAAGAGAGTCAGATGACGATGCCGATAAAAGAGATTTATATGATAAACTAGAAACATGGATAATTCCCAAATTCTATAAAGATAGGGATAATTGGATTAGAACTATGCGTAGTTGTATAGCAATTAATGCATCTTTTTTTAATACAAATCGTATGATACAGCAATATGTATTAAATGCTTATTTTATTTAAAATAAATTTTTTTTCAAATAATGGACGTTTGTTTTCAATATCTTCAATACATGTTCTGAGTATTTCTGCGACACTCCATGCCTGAGAAATACAACCTCTTGGAGCATAAACTGGATCTGCATCAAATATCTCATATATATTTCCATCCCAGTTATCGCCAAAAACATTAAACATAGGTTTTATGAATTTTTTAAAAGCATTGTCTCGATTTTTTTTATTATTATTAAGTTTAACATAAGATTTAATAAAAGGGCCTGTAAGCCATGGCCATACTATCCCATTATGATAAGCTTCATCTTTGTTATAATGACCAAATAAATAACCTTTATACATTCTATTATCTTTTGATAGTGTTCTTGGACCAAAAACTGTTAAAAGTTTTTCTTCAAATTTATCAATTATTTTTTCTTGTATTTTTTTATTGATCATATTAAAATCAAGTGATGAAAGAAATATAATATTTGGTCGGAAAGATTCATCCTTTGTATCTATTACGTCATAAAGTTTATCAAATTTATTATTAAAATTTAATTTGACTTTTTCTGCAAGATCAATATAAGAATTTTTTTTATTTAAGATCTGTGAAAAATTATTCATAATCATTAAGGCATTGTACCATAACGCTTGTATTTCTACTGCTTTTCTACATCTTGGTGTAGTATAATAATCTCCTATTTTTACATCCATCCATGTTAAACCAGGATCATGACTAATAAGATAATCTTGATCCATAAAAATATTGTATTCTGTCCCGTTTTCATAGTTTCGAATGATACTATCCATTGTTTCCCAGATATCTTTAAGAAAATCAAGATCATTTGTATATTTTATATATTGATAGATACGATCTATGAACCATAAAGATGCATCAACTGTATTATATGAAGGTTCTGAATTTCTGTCATCAAATACATTTGGAATAAGACCATGCTTACAAAAACGAGCAAATGTTGAAAGAATCTGTCTTGCTTCATTAAAACGATTTGTAACAAGAGTTAAACCCGGAACAGCAATCAAAGTATCTCTACCCCAATCTGTAAACCAGGGATAACCTGCAACAATTGACTTTCCATTGTTTTTATTAACTATAAAATTATCAGATGCAAGAACAAGTTTTTCAAATTTGATAGGAACATTAGATTCCTTGATTATTTTTTCTTTTCTTTCTAATTCTTTTGAAAAAACAACAGCTGGATCAATATTGATATCCTCTTCAATTGTTAAAACTAAATAATAAACAGTAGGTTTGTTTATTATTTTATAAAAATAACCAATATGCACCGCATTATCTATCCATGAATCACTTCGTTTTCTATCCTTTTCATAATACATAGTTTCCCAATAGTTTTCCTTGGTAAAAGAACAATCTTTGAGAATTATTTTTAGACTTTTATCTATATTTTTTGGTTTAATAAAAAGTGTGCTATCCTCTATTTTTTGTTGAAAAGATAGATATCTTTGAAGATTAACATTATAAAAATGTCTTGAATGAACGATTGGGCCGTGAACCATAGTCAAAGGTTTTATGTTTTTTATATCATATTTGAGTATTGTTGTATTTTTACCGTATTGCATTAGAATAGTTTTTTTAACTTTTATAACATCTGATTCATATACAAAATTTGGAAAATAATCAAAATAATAACTTTTTTTATAATTTTCAAGTAGACATGTTTGATTATTAACTTGTATTTTATCAATTATATTTGATACAAAAATCCATCTCTCTGCAGGAGGATTAAGACTTGTAATTAAAAGTCCGTGAAACTTACTTGTATTTGTATTTTTTGTAGTAAGTGATGCATAGCCACCAAGTCCATTTGTAACTAGCCATTCTCTCATAGAATCAATCCTTTTATCTTAAGAAATCTTGATAAATATTTAACATTCTTTTTGCAACTGTCTCCCAGCTAAAAACTTCAATTGCTCTTTTTCTTGCGTTATTTCCCATCCATTCTGCTCTTTTTTTATCTTGCAGAACTTGTTTTATTCCCCAAGCTATATCTTTTGGATCATAAGGATTTATATGATAACCATTCTGTTTTTCTCCATTTGGTAGTATTTGTTCTCTTAAGCCATTTGTTCCTCGTGCGCCAACAACTGTTGGTTTTCCCATACTCATTGATTCTGTACAAACTATTCCAAATGGCTCATAAATCGATGGTACTACTACACATTCTGATGCAGCATAGTGTTTTATTCTCTCAGATTCATCTATAAACTCTGTTTTAAAAAGTACTTTATCTTCAATACCAAGGCTTTTAGTAATTTCTTTTAAACTCCATTCCATATCGCCAATTCCAAGAATAACTAGTTTAGTATTTGGAAAATCCTTTAAAACATTAGGCATCGCCTTAACTAGTTTGTCAACACCTTTAACAGTTACAAGACGTCCAACAAAAAAAATCATGTTTTCATCATCTTTTATTCCGTAATCACGTCTAAGATGAAGTTTTTCTTCCTGTGTAACTTTTAAAGGATCATATTTATTTGGATCAATACCATTCCAGCAAACTCGTATCCTATCTGGTGGGAAACCTAGTTTTTCTAGTTCATCTTTCATAGCATAAGAAACAGTAATTACACAATCTGCAAGTTGTCCTCCTTCATATTCTATATCTTTTATGATATGACTTCCACGACCTACAGAACGTCCTACTTCTGTAGAATGAACATGAAACATAAGTGGAATTTTTAATTCATTTTTTACAATTATTCCACCCATTATCCCAAGCCAATCATGTGCATCAATTATATCAAAATTTTTCCCTTCTTTTCTCACAAGCAGATTTACCATAATTGATGCAGATATTGTGTTATAACTAACAACATCTGAAAAAAATTTAAAATTTGGACCCCATGATCTAAGTTCATGGGCTGCAAAAAGCCTAAATGTATCAGCTAAATCAAGTGTTTTAGGTCTATATACATTTATTCCATTAATCTTCTCATTAGTTAAAAGAGAATTATTTTCATTTAGTGAAAAAACAGTTACTTTATGACCTAAAGACTTTTGTTTTTGTGTAATTTCTGTTGCAAAAGTTCCAAGTCCTCCATATATAACTGGTGGATACTCCCAACTGAAATGCGCAATTTTCAATTAATTTCTCTCCTCAATTAATATTAAACCTATAACTGTTTAAAAGCTTATATAAATTACAAAACTTATATTTTTTGTTTTAAATCTTGAAGTATGTTCATAAAATTAATGAATCCATCATATGGTCCATCATAAGGACTAAAATATGCATGTACATCACCATCAGCAAGACCTTTTGTAGAACAATAATATAAATGGTCACTTGTTTGAAGTTTGCGCCAGGTTTCAAGTAGTTCTCTATCATTTTTTTCTTTGATTTTGTGACCAATATCTTTAAGTTCATTAAAGCATGCAATTTGCATATCGTTACCAAGCCAAGTAGATACGTTACGATCTTCATCTGCCCATGATATAGCCCAAGGTACGTTAATTTCGCCTACAACCTCATATTTTTCAACTGCAGTTGAGGTTGTTATAAAATCCATATGTTTATGTTTTAAAACCTCAGTAGGTAGATGTCTTAGAAAATCAAAAATACCTGTTTCAGTCCACTGATGCTCACCAAAGGTTTCATAATCCATAAATAAATTAACTATATCACCTTGGACTTGAGACAGCCAATTAGCATATTTATCTGCAGTAAGTGGCCAACCTTTCCACATTTGCGCAGAAAATCTAAAGCCAACATCATCACTAAGATTATAATTTCTAAGTAAAACCTTGATTTTACCATTTACAGGTTTATATAAAAAATTTGGACTTCTCCATCCCAGTATTTTTTCTGTTCCTTCGGTAAGTATACCTTTATAGTCCATATCTTCAATTTTTTTAGCAATGCGGTTATCATATATTGCTTCAGTATTTCTAAAAACTCGAGGTTTATAATTAAAAATATTTTTTATCATTTGTCGATGCATATTAACCTGATCTTCAAATTCATCCATTTCCTCGTACAAACTTGAGAGTGAATGATAATAAGTTTCCTCCATCATGTCTACTGAACCTGTATTAAACAGTTTTTTAAAACTATCGATAACTTCTGGCATAAAATCTTGGCAGTATTCAACAAAAGTTCCAGTTAAACTAAAAGAAATATTAAAATTTTCATCATGTTTTCTAATAAGTTCCAGCAAAAGATTATTTGTGGGTAAATAACATTTTTTTGCTACTTTGGTAAAAATCTGCTCATTTAATTTTCTATTAAAATATTCAGAACGATTATTTTCTCCACCTATATTAAATACTGAGAACTTGTTAAGTCTCATTGGTTGATGTACTTCAAAATACATGCAGATAGAAGTCATCTAAGTTACTCCCCAATAAACCTCTACTGTTTTATCTGCAACATTATCCCAAGTAAATAGATTTATTTCACGTTTACCTTCATTTGCTAGTGTTTTATGCAAAGGGTTATATCTTAGAAGTGATACTATTTTATTAGCCATTTCATCTGTATCCCAAAAATCAACCCTAAGGCAATTTTTAAACGCCTCTGAAAAACCAGCAGTTTTAGAAGCAATTGTTGGAGTTCCAGCAGAAATCGCTTCTAAAGCAGTAATACCAAACGGTTCACTAACAGATGGCATAACATAAACACTAGAGATTCCATATATGTGTTTGACTTCATCTTCAGTAAGTCTGCCAGTAAAAATTGTTCTATCAGAAATACCTAAATCAATTGCTTGATCAATAAGACGAGGTAGCATATCTCCAGTTCCTGCAACAACGAATTTTACATTAGGTTCAAAATCTTTAACTTTTTGAGCAGCACGTAAGAAAAATTCAGCACCCTTTTGGATAGTAAGACGACCTAAAAACAATACAATTTCTTTTTTACTACCTTCATTAATAGGATAAACAGCATTATGTATAACAGTTATTTTATCAGGATTAACTCCATATTTTTCAACAATTACTTTCTTAGTAAAATTACTAACAGCAATAATACGATCAGCTTTTTGCATACCCTCTCGTTCTATATCAATAAACCATTGATTAGGATTAAGCCAACCAGCACGATCATACTCAGTAGAGTGAACAGTTAAAATTAAAGGTATATTCCATTTATCTTTGATGGAAATACCCGCTTTCATTGTAAGCCAATCATGACAATGAATTGCATCATATTTACTATTATTTTTAATATTTTCTTCAACCTTTGAAACAACAAGATTATTATAATAATAAACAGCCTCGTAAAAATTACCACCAATTTCTTTTGAATCAGGTCGATCATATGGGAAAACTTCTGTTTCACCAACCTGGATAATTCTAAGGTTAGGTTTATCACTGGTCGAAGATTGTTTTGTTTTTGGCATATAAAAATCTATATGAACGTTTTTATCAGAAAGACTTCTAGTAAGACCATAGCAATGAGTAGCAAGACCTCCCGCTTTAAATGGAGGATACTCCCAACCAATCATCGCTATTTTCATCATCCCTACCTTCCTCTAACTTAGTCTGTATAATAATATATACTTATTGAATATTTTCCAATTATTTCTCCTCTCACTTTCCTTAAATCGATATTTTTTTTTTTAGATTCTTTCTCCCCATGCATTTTCACTATTTAAGCTTAAACCTTTTTTTTTCATCAGCATAAATTTTATCTTCACGTGCAAGCCACCCAAGAGCACTATGAACCTGTGAATCATCAAGATCTGCTAGTTTCTTAATTGAATCTAAATCAACGTCTTCCCAAATATCTAGTATCTTCCAAATTCTTCCAGCATGAGTTCCAATTTCATGACCTATATTTGTGTTTTCAAGTTTGAAACATTCATTTTTATCTTTTGAAATTTTATCTTCACGAGCAAGCCATCCTATCGCTGAAAAAAAATCTTTTTCACTAAGTTTAGTTACTTCTAGAATATCATCCTTTTTCAAACATCCATTCTGATTCAAAATAGTCCAGAGTTTACCTGCATTCTCTCCAAATCTAGTAGTAATTTCGCTCATCAGCATCCGCCTCTAGCTTTATCAACACTATATTAAATTACATATTATAAGATTATCTAAAAAAATGGGAGATTATATGAAAATATATTAACACTCGTTAAATATTAATATTGGTTATATTATTAATATTATGGGGAAAATATGAAAAAATATCTTACTTTAGGATTAATAATGATGTTTCTATTTGTCTCATCATTTAATGTAATATCAAGTTCCAATAATGAAGAAAATTATAATTTAAAGACATATGAACAAATTAATACTAGCTTTACCAACACAGTTTTTTTAGAAGAAACTACTGCAACTTGGTGCCCAAATTGCCCAACTGCTGCCGAAGCATTATATAATATATACCAAAGTGGTAATCTTTCTTTTTATTATGTCGCTCTTGTAGATGATATGAATATTATTGCAAAAGAGAGAAACCTTGACTATTGCTTTGGATTATATAAAATCCGTGCTTTCCCTACTGTTTATTTAGACGGGGGATATATCAACATGGTGGGAAGAGGTCGAGATGTTAATGAAACAGAATTAGAATATCGATCTTTAATTGGACAAGCAGAGGAAAGAACATCAAGAAAGCCAATAACTATGGAATCATCTGTCATATGGAATGATGACGCTAAACTCACTGTTTCAATTACAATAACAAATCAAGGTAATTCTTTATATATAGGAAAAATCCGATCATATGTAACAGAAATTGAATCACGTTGGCTAGATTACAAAGGAAATCCCTATCATTTTGGATTTCTTGATTTTGCATTAGATAAATTTATTTTTTTAATGCCTGGAGGATCTAAAACATTAACTGGAACTTTTGATGGTAAATCTAATCATGGCGGTCAAACTTATTCAGATATTACTTCTGATAATATTATGGTTATATCTACTATCTCAAATCTAATACCACATTATAGTATTGGATATCAAAGTGATGAATATACTCAACGATATTTTGCTTTTTATGTTGATCAAACTATAGCAGCAACTCCAAATTAAACTAAAAATTAATACCCTAATTAAAAATATTTCTGGATTATTGCAACAATTAGAAAAAGGGTAATACTTTTTCTTCAAAAACAGATTATATCAAAAATATGAGGAAAAAAAATATAATATTTTTAAATTACTACCTAAAAAATATGATAATTAAAAATTTTATAAATTATATTTTGTTGGTTATATTTTTTTAGGAAAAATTTAAATTTACAAACTATATAATAATTATTAAAAGGGGGTAGTTAAATGAGAAAAAAATTAATTTTGATAACCTTGTGTGTATTTACGCTTTTAGCAACATCGTTTACAGCAGCAATTCAGAATAGCGATATCAATAAAAATAGTTCTATTGAATTAAATGATAATAAAGTTGGTATAGTCGTAGATAATTTAGTAAAAGTTGATAATAAATTTCTAAAAGTAGATTCAAATAAAAATGTTTTTAAAGATGAAACTCAAATTACTATAAGTGAATTTGATGAAAGTCATCCTGCAGTAGATCTTGATTATAATAGCAATCCATTTCTTATTTATCAATCATATGAAGAATTTGGAACTTCAAAAATTTATTTTCAGAGATCATCTGATGGCGGTTTAACTTGGCCTGATGAATCAATCTGGGTTTTAGAATTAGAAGATTTAACACCAATAAAACCGGATGTAGATTTTTCTGATGGTGTTCATGCTTTTGGAACTTTTGAATTTGAGGCACAGGATCCTTTATTATATTTCAATGATTTTGTAGATATAGATGATTCTGAAACTTGGTCTTTATATTATTTTGATAGATCAGGTTATTCTTCTTATATCTCAGAAACAGATATTGCAGCAAATGAAAATGGTGCAGTAGCCATAGCCTGTATTATGGACTACGAAGGTGATGATTACTATGAAGATACCATATTAATTACATGGGATTCAAATAATTTCGTTGATGGAGAAGCTGATGGAGGAGTATATTGGATGAATCAGGATAGTGAAGGTAATAGCATTCCACGATCTCATTTAAGTGGTGATGCAGGTGAAAAAATCTTTTTCTGCTTTGAAAGTAAAGAGATAGATAAGCCTTATGCAATTTATTCTGCATACTGTGAAGTTGATGAAAACACTGAATATAGTGATTGGAACAGTAGAGTTGTAGCACGAAGTACACAATTTAATTGTACTTACCCAGATATTTCAGTAAGTGGAAGTAAAGCTTATTGTGTTTATATGAGTGATATTAATGGAAATCAAGATATTTATGTTGCAGTAACTACTAGTGGTACATTTTGGAATAAATATCAAGTTACTGATTCAATGGATGATGAAATGTATCCTGTCATAAGCGCTAATGGTGATAAAGCCACTTGCCTATTTATGAAAAATGGAGATCTATATAAAACATCAACAGAAGATTCAGGAGAAACTTGGAGTACTCCAGAACAGATAAATACCCATTCAAATTCAGTTGTTGAAGAATATCAAAATATTGATATAAATGGAATTTATGGTTTCTGGACTGATGATAGATGGGATAATGAGGATATCTATTTTGATATAGTTGGATTAGAACCAGCTCTTACTATTGATGAAATAAAAGGTGGATTAGGTGTATCAGTTTCTATTTCAAATGTAGGTAATGCACCAGCTGAGGATGTATCTTGGAGTATTGATATTACTGGCGGTTTTTTATTAACTGGTTCGAATACGGAAGGTAGTTTATCTCTTGGTGTCGGCAGTAGCAAAACAGTGAAATCAAGCTTTATATTTGGTTTTGGAAGGGTTTCAATTGTTGCTACTTTTGATGATATTCAAAAAACTGCCAATGGCCTTGTAATTGGTCCTTTTGTAATATTAACTTAACCTAATAATATAAACTAATACCTTCTTTTTCTTTTAAAATATTTTATTTTTAGTTATATGATTTTATAACTTAATATTTGCAGGATAATTATTTGGCGATCACGAGTTTAATAAATATTTAAAAACTTATATGTTTTTAATTAAAGCAATTTGAACAGATTATATATTAAGTTTCATATCTAATGAAAATGGAATAAATCCCCAATTCTTATATACTTCAATAGCATGATGATTATTTGTAAGAACATATAAGGATATTCTCTTCAATTTTTTTTCTTTACACCACTCTAAAGCCATATTTAATAGTTTAGTACTAATTTTTCTATTTCTATACTTGTTTTCAATAACGATTGCTTGAATTAATCCATATTTTTTCAACTTATAAAATGGATTTTTCTTAATACTAAGAAATAAATATCCAACAACTAAATTATTAATCTCTGAAACAAGTATTAAACTATTTTTGGAATAGATTGCTTTCTTTATCAGATTCTTAAATATCTTATCATCTGGTTTATTAAAAGAAAAATCTTCATAATATTGAGGATAATTGTTTTTTATAATTTCATTGCTTTCATTTTCTAACAAATTATCTAATTTTATTAATGATGGGATATCCTTTATCCTTGCTTTTCTAATCTCAATCATATTATTAAAATGGAAATTATCGTTTTATAATTTTTTTAACATTTAACTTTTTTATATAAAAAAATTAAGCTTATTTATAGAATTTTTGAGTCTTATATTTTTAAAGCAAAATAAGTATGTTATGAAAATTTTTAAAAATCTCTTTTAACAGGGCTAATGGGCTTGAGGGTACTTGAGCAAGTCAACAGGAGAAAAAAAGTTCAAGAGACGGCTATTTTTGCTCTCTTGAATTTCAAACAATGTTGGAAATTAAGTTCTATCTTACTAAAACTTTTTTTTTCTTTTTTTAAAATTAAATTAGTTTTACATTTTGTTGTTTACCAGAATTATTTTTTAATTTTGTACCATATATTACTAGTAAGATTTAAGTATGTACCGTGTTTTAATTATCTAAAAAGAGTAAATATTTCTTAAGAAGGAGGTAATAAAATATGAAAATTAGAGCTTTGACATTATTCGTGATAGGATTTTTAATACTAAGTTATTTTGGGATTTTTGCATATGCTTTACCAAAAGAAAAAAGTTGTTTTATAGAAGAGAACTTAACCTTTTCAAATCCAATACTTGAATTGCAAAATGATTTAATATGTTTAAATTTAAAAGAGGCAAACTCTTATTTAATGACACCAAATATGCCTATGATCCCCTGCTATGAGCATACTTTTTCATTTCCAATTGGAACATATATAAAAGATGTTAGTGTTGAGAAAGATGTTATTAATAAAATTACAATTACAAAAAATTTAAAAACTGTTCCAGAACCATTTTGTACAGATATTTTTTATTCACAAAGTCAAAGAGCAAATGAAGTCTTTAAAATAATAGAAGATTATCCTAAGGACTCTTGTAATTATATTTTAGGTCGTGGCTTTTATAATGGGGAGAGATGTATTGTTTTAAAAGTTGATGTTTATCCAGTTGTTTACAATGCTAAAGAAGGTTTTATAGAGTATACGAATAATATTGAAATAAATATTGAATATGAAAAACCTTCAGTTATATATACTTATAATGAGGAATATAAATATGTGATTATTTGTCCAAGTGAGTTTTCCAGTAGTTTAAATGGTTTTGTAGAGTATAAAAATAATCGTAATATTTCCACAAAACTTGTTATGCTTTCTGAAATTTATAATGGGGATTATTTCCCTGTGCAAGGTAAAGATGATGCTGAAAAAATCAAGTATTTCATTAAAAATGCCTATGATAATTGGGGAACACAATATGTGCTATTTGTTGGTGGAAGTGATGAATTCCCCACTCGTGAAGTTCATATTTATGTAGATTATAATGAGGGAGACGATGAAATTTTTATTTCTGATTTGTATTTTGTGGATTTGTATAACTCAAACAATGAATTTGTTAGTTGGGATTCAAATAATAACAATGTTTTTGGAGAATTTGATTGGGGATCCGCTTCAAATTATGATGAATTTGATTTATTCCCAGATTTATGTTTAGGTCGTCTTGCTGTTAAGGATACTCAAGAATTACAACCAATTCTTGATAAAATAATTGCATATGAGACTCAAGAATCATGGACTCAAGACTGGTTTTCAAAAATTGTTGTTATTGGTGGAGATACAATTCCTAAAATACATGGAGATGAATCAGGTATTGATGAGGGTGAGTATGTTAACCAAGCAATAATTGATATAATGAATGGTTTTCAACCTGATAAAATATGGGATTCAAATAAAAGACTTAGTGGTATTACTCCATCAGGTGTTGATAATATTAACAATGGAATCAATAGTGGAGCAGGATTTGTTGATTGGGCAGGTCATGGTGCACCAAAAGTATGGACAACGTATCCACATAATGGTGAGCGGCAATCCCTTCCAACACCTTGGGGATCATACTATAACAATCAAATATTAGATTTATCAAATGGTTATAAACTACCAATTGTAGTGACAGGTGCATGTTCTGTTGGATGTTTTGATAGGAACTCTAATTGTTTTACATGGGCTTTTGTTAAAAATCCAGATGGTGGTGGGATTGCATCAATTGGTCCATCTGGACTTTCATGGGGTGAAAGTGACACAAATACAATCCAACTTTTAGAGGGAAGAATGCAGGTGAGTCTTTTTGGGTCATATGCTGATGGTGTAGAAACTTTTGGTCAAATGTGGGCTGATGGTATAACTAAATTTATTCGACCTGATATGGATGGTGGACACCATAAAACCTGTGTGCAATGGCAGCCCTTTGGGGATCCAACGCTTCAGATAGCTGTAGAATCTCAACCACCTCTTAAACCTGCAACGCCTTCAGGTCAAAGTAGTGGAAAAGTAGGGGAAGAATACACTTTTAATGGATCAACAACTGATCCAGAAAATAACGATATTTATTATAGATGGTATTGGGGTGATGACAGTTATAGTGAATGGTTAGGTCTATACCATAGTGGTCAAGAATGTGAAGGAATTCATAGTTGGGATGAAGAAGGTAACTTTGAAGTTAGAATTCAGGCAAAGGATACTAATGGGAAACTTAGTGAATGGAGTGATCCTCTTCATATTAGTATGCCAAAAAACAAGATGAAATATCAAATAGATAATCTATTTGAAATATTAATTCAGTGTTTTCCAATTTTTGAAAAAATACTAAACCAAATAAAACTATAAAACCAAAATCCCCTTTTTTCTTTTTTTTTACATTTTGTTTTCTATAAGAATTGTTTGAGTTTAATTATTAGCTAGGTGATTTTGATATAAATTAATGGAAATTTTTATTTTTTAGAATTGATTAATTTTGATAAACTATTAATTTTTAATTTACTTTTAAATAGAGGTATTTTTTTCTCTCCATAAATTTTAAAATTTTGTTCAAATGTTTTTTTATTTTTATTAATATAAAAAATACCTAAGGTTAATTTATCCTTTTGGATAGATTTTTTAAAAGCCTCAATTCTATTTATTAAATTATAACTCTCACTCAAATAATAGGTGTTTTTTTTAAACCAATCAAAAGTATTAATTTTGTTGAATGTTACACAAGGTTGTAGAATATCAACTATAGAGAATCCTTTATGTTTAATTGCTTTTTTTAATATATTTATTGTCTCTTTAACATCACCAGAAAATGCTCTTGCCACAAATGAGGCATTAAGAGCTATAGCAGTTGATATAGGATTAAATGGTTCTAATATTACTCCATTAACTTGAATTGGTGTTTTAAATCCAATTTCACTAGTAGGAGAAGCTTGACCCTTTGTAAGTCCATAAACCATATTGTTATGTATAATGTTGGTTATATTTGGATTTCTACGTATGGCATGTATAAAATGATTTCCACCCTCTCCATACATATCGCCATCTCCACTCTCTGCTATTACCGTGAGATTGGGATTTGCAATTTTAATTGCTGTTGCTGGTGGAAGTGTTCTACCATGTAATCCATTGAAGTAATTGGTTTTAAAATATTGTGGTATTTTTGCTGCTTGTCCAATACCAGATACAACTACAAGTTGATTTGGTGATATATCTAGTTCTGATAGTGTTTGTTTCATGATATTTAATATTGAGTAATTACCACATCCGGGACACCAAGCAATATCTATATTATTCAAGTTAAAGGAATTTTTATTCATAGTTAATCTCCTATTATTTTTTGAATTTCTTTAGTTATGGTTTCAACACTGAAAGGTAAACCGTTGTATTGTAATATTTTATTTTTAATTTCATATCCAGTTTGTTGTCTGATAAGTTTTGAAAATTGTGATGTTGCATTATTTTCAATTATTATTGTTTTTTCAGCTTTTTTAAGAAATTTTATTGCGTCCTCATGTAATGGGTAAACCTGTTTAAAATGAAGATGAGCAATTTCCTTATTGTCAATATTTCCCAGTGCTTCTTTGATAATATAATATGTTGAACCCCATCCTATTACCAAAATCTTGTTGTCCTTTTCTCCATTTAAGTCAGGAGGTATTATTTCTTTTTTAATTTCTGAATATTTTTTTAAACGTTTTTCTACCATTTTCTTTCTCGTATTCATATCTTCTGTTATTCTTCCATCTTCATCATGTTCATCACTATCTATACATACGAATCCATCGCCATATCCCGGTAAACCCCTGGGGGAAATACCGTTTTTTGCCAGTTTATATCTCTTATAGTCTTTGGTGGTTTTGATAAAATAATTTTTATTCTTTATTTTACTAAGGTCTAATTTTTGGATATTATAAAATGAATCAAGAAAATATTGATCTGTTAAAATATACACAGGTATTT
Organism: Thermoplasmatota archaeon; assembly: GCA_041550515.1. GTDB lineage: Archaea > Thermoplasmatota > E2 > DHVEG-1 > DHVEG-1 > PFL35. The sequence continues at coordinate 26,500 of JBFEOQ010000010.1, forward strand.
GATATTTATCAGCAAGGTTAAATGCTTTCTGTGTTAGATAAAAACCATCATAAAGAGTACCTGGTGCAAAAATTATTTTCGGAAATTCTCCATGACTTGAATAAAGAGCATGTTCTAGATCACCTTGTTCAGTTCTAGTTGGAAGACCAGTAGCTGGTGCAGGTCTCTGACCTAAATGGATGACAACAGGGGATTCAATCATACCTGCAAGGCTTACACCTTCTGTCATAAGAGCATATCCCCCACCTGATGTTGTAACCATTCCTCTTGCACCTGCATACCATGCACCTATAACCATGTTAATTGCTGAAATTTCATCTTCAGCTTGTTCTGCTATTATATTAAATTCATTTGAGTGTTTTGAAATAAAAGTAAGAATACCTGTAGATGGAGACATTGGATATGAGGATATGAAATTACATCCTCCAGCTATAGCACCAAGACCAATTGATTCAGAACCATTTAAAATAATATTATTATTTGATTTATTAGGAGGAGTAATAATTAGTTTTATTTTATCTTTTTTTATTAGATTATTACCTAATTCATATCCTTTATAAATAGCATTTATATTATTTTTTATTAATTCCTTTTTTTTTCTTTTAAAAAACTCCTGAATTGTATCTTTTAGAATTGTTTTATTTATTCTACATAATGATGATAGAAATCCTACTGCAATTGTATTTGAATAAATTTTATTTCCAATCTCTTTTGCAAGTTGAGTAATAGGTACCTTAATCAATTTAGGAGTCTTATTAGTTTTAATATTTTTTTCTTCTCCCAATATTAATGTTTCTTTTGTTATTCTATTTTGAACATGTTTAACTGCATCATTACTTAATGGTACCAATATATCTACCCTATCGATATATGCTGAAATAGGTTTTGTTGAAATTCTTATTTGAGTGGAATTACTTCCTCCTCTAACTCGGGACATGTATTCTTTTGTAGAAAATACATTAAAACCAGCTTTCTTAACGATTATAGTAAAAAGTTGTTCTACTGTTTGAATCCCTTGACCAGCTTCTCCACATAAAATGATGGATAAATCCTTCATAATCTATTGGTTCTCCTACTATTTATTAACTTTAAATGCCTATTTTTATTCAAATATATTGTAAAATAATAAGAATATAACGTTTTTATCCTTCTCTTCCATCATTACATGGTTCGTCTTTATCAATAAGTCTTGCATGTTCAGCATGTGCTGGTTGAATGCATATATCCAATGGAAGTTGTTTCATTGGTTTACCACAACACTCAGGCTTTTCCCGGGTTAACTTCTTTATTCTTTTTCCACATTCTTCACATTTATAATTTTTTTCTTTCATATTAATCAACTTCATTATTTATTACTTTAATTTATTTGTATTAGCATCGATAAAAGCTGGTAGATCACGAGGACTTCTACTGCTAATAAGATTATTATCCTCTACAACTTCTTTATTAATATAATTTGCTCCTGAGTTTTTTATCTCCTGAATAATAGATTTCCAAGCGATAACCCTACGATCTTTAAGAACATTAGCATTTATCAACAATTGTGGACCATGGCAAATAGAAAAAAACAGGTTAACCTGAATCCATAAAATCTTTAAAAAATTTTACAGGTTCATCATGAAATCTAAATTTATAGAAAAAGAGGTTTTATAGTATCCGTTGAAAATTACGCGGAGATTTTCGATGAGAAAAGTGACGAGAATCGGTGAATATATGCACCCATCATAATCACCAAATTATAGCCAAATATTAAAAAGAAAAAGGATTATAGATTTTAGTTTTTATATTATTGTTATTGTTTTAAATATGATTATTTGAGGGATAAATATACTGTAATTATAATATTATCTAAAATAATTTTTTTATTGGTGTTAAAAATGAAAAATGATGATGAAGAAACGACATATGAAGAAAGATTAATTTACAGAAATTGTGAAAAAGATTGGATAGAAAACGTTGAAAAAGGTACTTATATAAGATGCGAAAAAGATAACAATTACATGATAAAGCCAGATAATCCATCTAAAAAATTATTATTTGAATGTCCCAAATGTGGGGCACATAATAAAATAGCTAGACTACGGTTACTCTAAATTCATCTTAAGTTATATATTATGATTATGTCTGGAGAATGTTGATGGAGGGGGCAGAAATCAAAGTTAGTTATATATTAATACAAACAAAACCTGAAAGAGAATACTACTTTTATAATAGATTATCAATTGAATCAAAAATAACTGAGTTAAAATCATTATATCGAGAATTTGATATGATAGCAAAAGTTGAAATAGATAATATAAAACAACTAGGAAGATTTATAATAAACAAAATTAAATCAATTGATGGTGTAATTGATACAAAAACTTTACAATGAAAAAAAAATCATTTACCTCCTTTTGCTTTTGGCAAAGGGCGTATGTTAGATGTTAAGTTGGTGTTAAATAAAACCCTTTTTTTATCATCTTTAAGTAGCATATGGTATTGAAAACCACATTTAGAGCAAACCAATTGATATGTTTGTCCAAGTTGGCCCGCCGAAGCTTACCCACCTCAACGGGAGAGATTTTTAGGAGAGTTTGCGAAAATAAGGAAAATCTCATTTTTTACGGTAATAAAGTCTATCTCACTAAACCCTTTTTTTCTTTTTGAAAACTTAATTTTTTGGTAATACTTTTCAACAATATTTACATATAATTAGCGTATTTAAGATGAGGACATCTGTTAGGGGAGGTATCCATTGGATTATTCTTTATGGTTAATCATCGGTGGATCTAGTGCTATTGCTTTTTACATGGCTTGGAGTATCGGTGCAAATGATGTAGCAAATTCAATGGCTACAGCTGTCGGATCGAAAGCTATAAGTTTTAAACAAGCTGTTGTCATTGCGGGTATTCTTAATTTCATTGGAGCTGTTTTTGTAGGTCCTCATGTAGCTGAAACAATTAAAGGTAAAATCATAAATGTAGATATTATTGCACCCGAGGTTTTATTACTTGGTTTCATTTCTTCTCTTCTCGCTGCTGCAATTTGGGTTACCCTTTCTACATGGCGAGAAATGCCAATTTCAACAACTCATTCAATTATTGGGGCATTGATGGGTTTTGGATTAATTGCAGGTGGATTTTCACTTGTAAATTGGATGAAAGTAGGGTCTGTTGCTGCTAGTTGGTTATTATCCCCTGTAGCTGGATGTATCTTAGCATTCATCATTTTTAAGATTATAATTAAATTAATATTTGCTAAGGAAAATCCTGTTGAATCTGCAAAAATAATAGGTCCTCTGATTATTGGTCTAACAGCTTTTTTGATTGCAGCTTCATTGTTATTAAAAACATCTTTGGGTGAAAGATTACGAATTTCTGATTTTGAAGTAATATTTATTTCATTTGTTATAGCTATTATTATTGTATTTATTGGTATAATTTTACTTAGGAAAATTAAATCAAAATATACCGAGGATTATAAAACGGTAGAAGGTATTTTTAGAAAACTCCAGGTTATCACTTGTTGTTACGTTGCTTTTTCTCATGGTGCAAATGATGTTGCAAATGCAATTGGACCTGTAGCAGGAATAATACCTCTTGCGAGCACAGGAATGTTAAATCCCACTGCTCAAATTCCAACTGTCCTTTTAGCTATTGGAGGTTTTGGAATTGCATTAGGTTGTGTGACCTGGGGGAGAAAGGTAATGGAGACTGTAGGTAAAAAAATAACAAGTTTGAATCACACAAGAGGTTTTTCTGTTGAATTTGCAGCTGCAACTACAGTCCTAATAGCCTCAAAACTGGGTTTACCCATATCGACATCTCATACTGTTGTTGGAGCAGTAATAGGTGTTGGATTAGCTAGAGGTCTTGAGGCTGTTGATATGACAATTATAAAGAAAATTGTTTTTTCATGGCTACTTACCTTACCTGCTGCTGCTATAACCTCAGTGGTAATTTATATATGTTTGACATTTATATTATGAAATTATAGGAGTGTATGGAATAGATGGTTGAAAAAAGAGATCATTTTAGAGCCCCTGTATCAGACACATTTAGGAGAAAATCTCCTTTTAGACAATTACTTCTACATATGAAAAAAGTTAGAAAATGTATTGATATCCTAGAAAAGGGATTAATGATTTATTACAATGGAGATTTTAAATCAATTTCAAAATTATCAAAAGAGGTATCAAAAATAGAACATGAAGCTGATTTAATTAAAAGTAATATTAGAAATCACTTACCGAAAACAATTTTTATGCCTGTTGATAAAGGTAAATTTTTATGGGCATTAAGAGAAGAAGATAAAATACTTGATCATGCTGAAAACCTTGTTAAAATGCTTGAAATGAGACATACAAAGATACCAAAAGAATTAAAAGATATGTTCGTCAAACATTTGGAATTAGTTATAAAAACTGTAAGTACTGTTGAAGATGCAGTAAAACATATAATGAATTTACTTGAAGCAAGTTTTATTCAACGAGAAAGAGAACACGTTAAACAATATATATATAAAGTTCATCAATATGAATGGGAAGCAGACCAAATTAAAATGGATATTAATAAGAAAATATATGAGATTGAAAAGAAATTAGCTCCTATGGAAGTTTATCATTTATTAAAAATTGCAGATTGGGTGGATGATATCGCTGATCATTCTGAAAATGTTGCAGATTGGTTAAGATCAATGATTGCAAAATAAATAATTGTTATAACTAAAAGTATATATTTATAGATATATGGGCTTGAGGATGGTTCGTCAAGTCAACAGGAGAAAAAAAATTCAAGAGAGAACTATTTTTGCCCTCTTGAATTTCTAGCAATATTGGAAATTAAGTTCTATCTCACTGCAACTCTTCTTTTTATATTTTAATATTAAATCAGTTTAACATTTTGTTGTTTTTTACTCTATTATTTTAAAATTTGTTGCATTTAATTTGCATAAAAATTAAATATGTAACTTGTATTAATTATTTAAGGAGATAAATTATTCTTCATAAGAGGGAGGAAAAAAATGAGGAAATATTTTCTAATTTACAAACCTTTTATCTCCAATAAAATAAAAATCAAAATCCTGATTATTTCAATATTTCTAATAATTGCAAATCTAAATATTATTAATGCAAGAGAAATTGAGTCCATCAATAGAGAAAGTAAAAATATTAATCTAGATGAGTTTATTTTTGATTTAAAAATTAAATCTTTAATGTTTTTAGGATCTTATCCCTCTCTATCAATCTGTGCAATAGAAAATAATAATGTTTTATGGTCTAAATTCTATGGTTATTCTGATATATATAAAAAAATCAAACCAGACGAAAATACAATTTATATAATTGGTTCAATATCTAAGACAATAACATCAGTTGCGATAATGCAACTATATGAACGAGGTTTTTTCAATCTTGATGATGATATAAATAATTACTTGTCTTTTAGTTTGAGGAATCCTAATTATCCAGATATTCCAATAACTTTTCGTATGCTTCTTTCACATAGGTCAAGTATCTATGATTATCATCTTTATTCAAGACAAGGAATAATTGAATTAGCCTATTGTTTTCCTATTGCTGAAAATTTATGTGATATAGTTAATGAATTTCTTATTCCAGGTGGTAGTAAATACCATTCTGAATGTTGGCTTAATTCCAAACCTGGTGAAACAACAGCTTATTCATCATTTGGAATATTAGTACTTTCATATTTAGTTGAAAAAATTTCAGGTTTAAGTATTGAGGAGTATTGCTTTAAAAACATATTTGAACCATTAAATATGAATAATACATTTTTCCATCCCTCTATAAATAATACAATAAATATTGCTATACCATATATTCGTATATTTAGAATGTATATTCCACTGCCACATTTTGATACTAAATGTTTATGTTCAATGGGGGGAGTACATACTTCAGTTAAGGATTTATCCCATCTCTTAATTGCGTTAATGAATAATGGAGAATATGAGGATGTTTGTATTTTAAAAGAATCAAGTGTAATTGAGATGATTAATACTATTTATTCTGAAGAGGTTTTTTATTCACATCTCCCTCATGTATATGGTTTAGGTATCTGGTCAACAGATAAATTTGGTGAAAGACTCTTTGGGCATGGTGGTGGTAATCTAGGTTATCTTTGTGATATGTACTGGAATGTTACAAGTAAGAGAGGTTTTATTATGTTTTCAAATCATTGTAATCCTGGTTGTCCCACAAATAATCTTGCTAGGCTTAGAATATACCCTAAATTTCATATTATTCGTACAAAACTCGGGGAGACTATTATGAATAAGATAAATAACAATTTATCTTGTACTGATTTTGGGGGACTTTATGTTTAATAAAATTAAACATTATATATTCATGATACGACCACAAATATCAATTATGGCTTTAACAGGTGCTTTCATTGGTGGAAGTGTTAATGGTTTAGAATATATCACATTTGATTTATTACTTGCTGTAATAGTGGTTTTTTTAATGTTGGGTGGTGCAAATGCATTTAATGATTATTTTGATAGAGAACTAGATAAGATAATTCATCCAAAAAGAGCAATACCATTAGGTATATTATCTGAGAAAGAATGTTTAAGGTTTGCATATTTTACTTTTTTAATTTCATTAATTATTTCTTATATAATCAATATTTTTTGTTTTTTACTTGTTGTAATTACTATTTTATTACTTGTATTATATGAGAAGATTTTTAAAGAAAAACCTTTGCTTGGGAACATTCTTGCTGGATTTCTTGGTGGATTAGCTTTTGTTTTTGGGGGTGTTGCTGTTGGAAAACCTTATACAGCTTCAATTCTTGCCCTTTTGGCTTTTTTAGTGATGCTTGCTAGAGAAATCATTATGGATGTAAGAGATATTGAAGGAGATAAACTTCAAAGAGTTACTCTCCCTATGAAGATAGGTGCTAAGAAAGCTGTTTATTTTGGTAGCATCTGTATAATTGTTGCTATTATTTTAACTCCTTTACCACTCTTTTGGAATATTTTGAATTGGAAGTATTTACTGCTTATGATTCCTGCTGACATTTTATTTATAAATGCCATTCTGTTAGTTCTTAGAAATGTTGAAAACTCTGGTAAATCCACTACAATAATTAGAACTGCAGGTGGTATTTGTCTAATTGGTTTTATTTTAGGTGTTTTACCATATTTATAGTTATTTTTTTTTGGCTTTAGTATATGTTAACAATATTATTCTTTAGTAATCTGATAATTTTTTTAAATTGAACTATTTTTAAAGGTGTTATATCTTTTTGCTTTCTTTGAAAAAATACTAAAAAAAATAATAAAATGCACAGAATAGCGAGCAGGCTTGATAGTTCTTGGATAAGCCAAAAGCAGAAAAAAGTTTAAGTCAAGAATCAAAACATCATGGTCTTCTTGGACATGGAGGTAATGTGATTTTTTCTTTGAAATCTGGATTTGTCGCCTCTACACAGTCTGTTGGATCACAACAGGTATGACAAACACGTTTGAATGCTCTATATTTTATGAGTTTAATATTTGGAGAAATAAATTCATTTTTTATTGGTTCATATTTTAAAAGATCGGTACTAAGATATTTTTTGTTATCATCAGGAAATACTGTTACAACATTGGCTTTATTACCTATTTTATTTTGAACTTTAACAGCACCTAAAAAATTTGCCCCAGAAGAAATACCTACTCCTATACCAAGGTTTTGAGCAAGCTTTTGTGCCATAATTATTGCATCACCATCATCTACACTTAAAATATCATCTAATTCCTTAAAATTCAATATTTCTGGGATAAATTCATCAGATATTCCTTGAATTCTATGCCTACCAATTTTATGTCCTGTTGATAATGTTGGTGAGTTTGCTGGCTCTAATGGATATATTCTAATTTTTAAATTTTTTTCTCTTAAATATTTTCCAACTCCCATTATTGTACCTCCTGTCCCAACTCCAGCAATAAAGGCATCAGGTTTTATTGACCTATAAAATAATTGCCACCAGATTTCAGGACCTGTTGTGTAATAATGCGCGTCGATATTATCTTTATTTGAAAATTGTCTTGGTAAAAAACTTTTTTTTGTTTTCTTAGCCAATTCCTCAGCTTTTTTAATACTTCCTAAAAATCCACCTTCTTCCTTTTTCACAAGTATTATTTTTGCTCCCAAACCTTTTATTAAATTAATTCTTTCTTTGCTCATCCAATCTGGCATGAATATTATTACAGGATGAGATAATGCACGACCTATTGCAGCGAATGAAATTCCAGTATTACCACTAGTAGCTTCTATTATTGTATACCCTGGTTTTAATTTACCTCTTTCATACCCTTTAGTTATTATATGGAACGCCATTCTATCTTTGATGCTTCCAGTCATGTTAAGATTTTCTGCTTTAGCATAGATAATTCTCTCTTCATTATTAATTTTATATTTTATTGCTAAAAGTGGTGTATTTCCAATAAGATTATATAATCCATGTATCCGAGATTTAACTTTGTTTTTTCCCAATTAAAAACCCCCGATATTTTTACCAAATTGAAAATTATATTAATAATTTTTCTAAAACCTCTTATCTCGGTACTCTAATGGTGATAGAGTTCATTAGATAGGCTTCGATTCAAAACCCACCAATCTATCATTTTCTATTCATGGTAAAAATACTAAACAAAATAATATAAACCATGTTCTAAACTCTTTTTTATTTTTATAGAACCTTTCTTATGATATTGAACAATTGTTACCCATTTTTAAAAAAAGTAGAATTTACATTTTGTTATTTAAAAGGATTATTTTTTTTTATAATGGAATATTACTAAGAAACATTTAAGTTTTAACAAAACATTTATTATTATATATTGGGGGAAAATTATGAATAAGATTGTATTAATTTTAATATGTATGATCTTTGTTTCTTCATTTTTTTCTGATTTTTACCCTAGAAAAACATTAGCAACTGAAATTTTTATTTATAAAGATAATAGCAATATTATATCAAATTTAAACTACTCAGCCTTAAATGATGACTTGATTAGTTATAATGATGGTTATGCAGATGATGCTTTTGGATTAACAGGGGGCGGAATTATTACTATGGCTATTGAGTTAACAGATGCTGAGTTAGCTCCCTATCGAAATTATGTAATTGATAAATTAAATGTTGCTTTTGGATCTGAAAATAATCCGCCAGGGGAGATAGTTAATTATGAAGTTTGGATTAAAAATTACTTACCTGGTGATCCATATTGTAGTTGTCTTAGTAAAGTTGCAACAGGAACATCAACAGGTGATATATGGAATATTATTGATGTTACTGATACAGCTATACCAGATATTGGAAATTTATTTATTGGTCTCAACGTGGAACATTTGGCAGGTCAAAATCCATGTGGTGTAGATCAAAATCAATCTGGTCCAACTCGGGCTGCTTTAATGACTTACCAGGGTTATGGATCTTGGACAGATCTTTTCACCCAAGGTTTTCCAGGTGTTTGGTGTTTAGATGTATCAATCTATCCTAACAACCCACCTAATAATCCAACTTATCTAAATCCTTATAATCATGAAACAAATGTTGATATTGATGACAATCTCCTATGGACATGTAGTGATCCTGAAGGGGATAATTTAATTTATAATGTTTATTTTGGAACAAGTAGTAATCCACCATTAGTTGCTAAAAGAGCACTGAATTATTATTCTCCTGATGATATGAACTATGATACAAAGTATTACTGGAAAATAGTTGTAAAAGATGAATTTGGTGAATCAGTAACTGGACCTATATGGGATTTTACAACAATAAAAAACCCTAATAATCCACCATATATACCAAGTAATCCAAATCCAGAAAATGGTTCAGAAAATGAATCATTGGATGTTATTCTTACCTGGGATGGTGGTGATCCAGATATTGGGGATATTATTACATATGATGTTTACTTTGGTAGCATACTACCATTACAAAAAATTGCAAGTAATCTATCAGATACATCTATAAATCCAGGGACCTTGTCTAATGGTTTAACTTATTTCTGGAGTGTTATTGCATGGGATAATCATAATCTATCAACAGTTGGCCCGAGTTGGTATTTCACTACTATAAATCCTAATAATTCACCAGAAAAACCAACATGCACTTTTGATAAAAAAACTATGGAAATGACAGTATATTCAACAGATATAGACGGAGATCAAATAAGATATGGTGTAGATTGGGATAATGATTTTAATGTGGATGAATGGACTGAATTTGTGGATAGTGGTATAGAGCAAAAGTTAGATTGTGAAGATAAAGAAGGTATTGTAAGTGTTATTACAGAGGATGAATTTGGTGCTCGAAGTGATTGGGTAACAGTTAAGATAAAAAATAAAATTATAGAACATACAATACTTAGTTGGTTATTAGAAAAACTTGTATATTTTTTTCCACTTTTTGAAAAAATAATAAACCAAATACTATAAAATAAAAAAACCTCTTTTAATTTTTTTATTAAGTTAATATATTGTACTTACTCAAATCTAGAATATATATCTTTTACTTTTGTTCAAAAATCTAATAATAGGTTTTAATTTATAAAAAAAGTTATAAAACAAAAATGGTGATAAATAAATGAAAGTATATTATGATGTATCCTTTTACGGTCCATTCATATGGCCAGTAATGAGTTAAATATTGGATTATACTACAAAGATATTTCATTCATTATAAGTATATTAATTATCTATTTTTAAGTAGAAGTTTATAAACTAATAGTTGTTTTAAAATAGTTATTTGAGGGAGGAAAAAATGAAAGAAGAAACAAAAAAGATTATAGCATTCGCAGTTCTTTTCTTTATTGTCGGAACGACTATAGGTTTGTTAATACCCAAGCAAGGTAATATTCGATTAATTAGGGAAGATTGCAACGAATTATACAATAATTATATATCTTTTACTACCACATTGCAGAGCTACCTCTTGCCTTACAATGAAACAGATATTGTAAATGCAACAATCTCTGGTAATATAATTCGTGCTTCTCATACTGTAACGAATGAGTATGGTCTTAAAGAAGTTGAAATGGGATTTAGCGAAGAAGGATTTATAAGATATATAACGCAGTGGGAGGAACAAATATGAATAAACAAATAATGATAATTGGAATAATTGTCATACTTCTAATGGTTGGTTTAAGTGGATGTACAGAGAATATTATACGAGGTTCTGGAGTGATTCAGTTTAATGATTTTGAGGGGGGATTCTATGGTATAGTTGGAGATGAAGGTGAGACATATGATCCGATAAATCTTCCATCGGAGTTTCAAGAGGATGGTATTAGGGTTAAATATAGTTTAAAAATCCTTGAAGATCAAGCAAATATTCATCAATGGGGAACAATGGTAGAAATCATATCAATAGAAAAAATTTAGATTTTAAGATATTATTTACATTTTGTTGTTTATGCGGGTTGTTTTTTTAAATTTGTAATATAAAATAATTTCTGATTCAATAAATGATTATCATTTTTACATCACTTTTAAGACATATAAATTTACATTAATGGTTCCAAAATTATTTAACAGAGGAAGTATTCTCTTCGATCAATATATAACATAGATTAAACTATTAGACTATTTTCAAGAAAGCTTCTGATATTGATAATTTGGTTTTTGGCTTGAGATATATATTCTTTTACGACGATGAGTGGTTTTTTGTGGTTTACCATAATAAGGATGAGTTGTAGATTGATATAATGTTAAAATTGATACGATTTAGATTAGGTAATCAAGAATAGGGAAAAGGTCGAATAATCGATCCAAGAACAGTGTGAATGGATTGATAAATTTGTTTTTCGGCATGCTAATTTCATACTCAGACCATTCAGATTCAGCACCATGAATATCAGTTAGTTTTGCTCTAATACTATAAGTTTGCTCATTCTCCCATATATGTTGTATTAGTATTTGTTCACCAGATCTGCAATCTTCTACTTCGATATTGCCATCACCCCATTCAACAGTTAAAATCATGTCATCACCATCTGGATCTGTGACTTCAAACATAAAGCTATAATCAACACCTTTTTTACCAGAATTTGGACCTGTGATCTGGGGGGAATAGGGATCATTATTTATTTGTCCCTCAATAACATTAACAATGATGTTTAACGTTCCATTACCAGCATTTGATTGTATCACAATTTCATGACTATATTCGCCTATGTCAAGATTACTAGTATCAACAAATACATCTATATTATCATGTTCACCCGTGGATGTGCCACTTGAGGGATATATGGTTATCCAATCACTATTCTCAACAAGGGTGTATGTTAAGGTTCCACAGTTACATCCTCCACTATTCCATATAAAGAGAATTCGTGAATCACTTTCACCTTTTTGAATATCGCCAAAATCTAGGGTTGTTGGTGAAAATGATAACCTTGGACCAACTGCAAGTGCAGTGCCACTTAATATAGTTGTCCCAACTATAGATAATAATATCACCAGCATTATAATAGATGACAGAGATTTCTTTTTCATAAAACTTCCTTAATACAGAATATATTCAAATGTTTTATTAATATAATTATTATATATTATAGTGTGGTTTTAAGATTTTCATATATTTTATTGTAAAATATTAATATCTCGGATGGATTCATCATTATCTTGAGAATTGTAATTCATCAT
>JBFEOQ010000011.1:0-38921 GCA_041550515.1 Thermoplasmatota archaeon
ATTGAACGTAATTTTTCTTATATGGTAGGGGCAGCGGTTCAATGGCCAAATGAATACATCCAAGCCCGTTTAGTTTATGGAAAAGATGTCACGGCTGGTCATGGAGGAGAAGAGTTTACATTTAGTTTATTCAATTATTATCATTTTTTATGGTTTTTCTATAAATATAAATCATTATCGCAACTATTAAAATTAATACTATTATAAGTAAACCTTGAATTAAGTTTGTATTAAATATATTTATTATTGCATCTGTGAAATATGCAATGAATGTACAACCTAATAATGCGCCGATTGATATTCCAAGAAAAGTATTAAATGGTTTCATACCAAATAAACGTCCAACAATTGAACCAACTAGTCCTCCACTACCTTGAAAAGGAATTATTACAAATAATACAATTCCTAAAAATCTAAGTGGTTTAATCCAAGTATATTTATTAGAACTATTTTTTCCAATGCTTTCAACTTTTTGCATGAATTTACCAATGACCGGAATCTTTTTTGCAAGATCATAATTCCATAAAAGAAAAAGTGCAACAATTATATCTACAAAAGCAATTGATAAAGCCATAACTAATGGATCAAAACCAAAGGCTATACCAGTGGGTATAATACTTTCTTTTCCGAGTGGTGGGAAAAAATATGCAGATATCAAAGACCAATATTTAAGTTTCATATTTTCTTTAAATATCAATCCAATAAATCCATATATAGATAGAGCTAAAACTATTGGTATAAAAAATTTTGTAATTCCTATTATTTTAGATATTTTTTCTTCTGACATATATACGTTCAATTTATTATTTTTTAACAAGTATTACAGCATGGTCTTTTTCATATGGCTCAAGTTCTAAAACTTGTATTATTCTTAAACTGTTTTCTTTTAAAAAACTAGATACATTTTCATAAACTACTTTTGGTTTTATTGCTACATTAATACTTCGTGCTTTTACCATTATTATTCCTGTACCTTTTTCTTTTAGATATTGTTTTATGTTTTTAACAAAAATTTCTGATTGATTCCTTTGTGATATATCCTGATAAATTAAATCAACATTAGAAACAATACTTAAGTATCTGTCAGGATGAAAAGCATCGTTTAATATCGGGATTATATTTGGTCTTTTTTCACATACAGATATTAGTTTTTTCATAGAAACAGGTGAGTTTTCTACTGCATATATTATCCCATCTCTTGTTATATCAGAGATATGGCTTACTGTTGTACCTGTTGCAGCACCTAGATATAAAACATCGTAGTCTTTTTTAATTTCAATTTCTAATCCGTTTAGTAATGCTGCTGCTATTTTACTTCTATAAGGCACCCATGATCTTAATTCTTTTTTTTTGATTTTAATTATTTTTTCACCATAAACTTTTATCCCTTTACATTCTTGGAGATTCTCTGTAAAAAGCTGTTTTTTATCTTGGTATAAAAATGGAATTTTGGTTTGTTTCATGGTATTTAGGGGTTATATGTTTGTATTTGATAAAGTTATTTTGTCGAAATGTTTTATTAACAGAATTATATTCCTCGGTTGATTATTATGGGGATAAAATCAACTTTGTATGATATTCATAAAAATCTGGGAGGAAAATTTACTGAATTTGCAGGTTTTGAAATGCCTATGCAATATTCGTCGATAGTTGAAGAACATCTTGCTGTAAGAAAAACTGTTGGACTTTTTGATGTTTCACATATGAGTAATGTATGGATTACTGGAAAAGATGCTATGAAATTACTTAGTCTTACCACAGTGGCAGATGTATCAAAGTATGGAGATAAACAAAGTCAGTATACAGAGATATTAAAAGAAGATGGGACTATCATTGATGATACAATTTTTATGAATCTTGCTGATAAGTATATGATTATTCCAAATGCAGGTATGAGTGTTATTGTAACCAACTGGTTGAATGAACAAGTAAATAGATATAAATTAGATGCTAAGGTAGAAGATGTTTCAAGAGATTTTGTTATTTTAGCAATTCAAGGACCAAAATCTAGAGATACTCTTCAGAAACTCACTGATACTGATATAAATTCGGTGATATTTTTTGGGTGTCAATACATTAAGATTGCAGGGGTTGACTGTATTATCTCGCATACGGGATATACTGGGGAACTAGGTTATGAGTTGCAGATAACTCCTCCTAAGAAAGCGGAAATTGTATTTAATAAAATACTTGATGCGGGTAAAGAGTTTGATATTAAACCAGTAGGACTTGGTGCACGTGATACGCTTAGATTAGAAAAATGTTTTATGCTTGCGGGAAATGATTTTCAGGGTGGGAGGACACCTCTTGAAGCAACGCTTGGTTGGACTATTAATTGGGATCATGATTTTATTGGTAAAGAGGCACTTTTAGCACAAAAGGAAAAAGGATTTTATGAAAGGATGACTTGTTTAATTTGTATTGATAAAGGTATTCCGCGTAATGGTTGTGAAATTTATAAAGATAGCAAGAAAGTAGGTGTTGTTACTAGTGGTACTTTATCGCCATGTCTAAATGTAGGTATTGCAATGGGTTATGTTAAACCTGATTTTAGAGCAGAAGGTGATATACTTGAGATATTTATTCGAGATAAACCAGTTAAAGCCAAAGTTGTAAAACCACCCTTTGTATCTAAAAATTGGGCTAAAGTTAACTGAAATATTTTAAGAATAATATGAAAAAAATTTTTATATGCAATAATACAAATTGCAGGAGAAGACTATTAGATGCAAATAAAATACAACTATATTTTAAAAATAATGATTACGACATAGTACGAAATCCAAAAAAGGCTGATTTAATAATTTTTGTAACCTGTGCTTATCGTAATGAAATAACATATGATGCAATAAATAAAATAAAAGAGTTGCAAAAATATAAAGCAGAATTGATTGTCGCAGGGTGTCTTCCTGATATAGAAAAGGAAAAACTTAGTAAAATTTTTTCAGGGGAGGTTATTAGTACAAAGCAATTAAATGAAATTGATAAATTATTTCCGAATCACAAAACCAAATTTTCAGATGTAAAAGATGCAGATGCAATAATTAAAGAACAAGAAATATCAAATCAAGAAGATATTTTGAAATTTAAAAAATTACCAATTCTAAGTAGAATTGTCAATAATATACAAATAATATTTGTAAAATATTTTTTAAATCCACATCTCTTGATCTATCTTTTTCCTACAAAAAAAGAGTTTTATCATGTTAGAATATCCTGGGGTTGTAAAGGTAATTGTACGTATTGTGGAATTAAAAAAGCGATAGGTCCTTTTAAAAGTAAACCCTTTAAAGAATGTATTGAAGATTTTAAAAAAGGTTTAGAAATTGGTTATAAAAATTTTGTAATCACCGCAGATGATGTAGGAGCATATGGAATTGATATAAAATCGAGTTTTCCAAAGCTTTTATATGAATTTACAAAGTTTGATGGTGATTATAATATTAGTATTCAAGATCTTAACCCAAAATGGATTGTAAAATATATTGATGAACTTGATGTAATATTACAAAATAAGAAAATTACAAGTATTAATATTGCTCTTCAAAATGGCTCTAAAAGGATTCTTAAATTAATGAACAGATATTCAGATTTGGATAAAATAGGTGAAGCTTTATTAAGAATTAAAAAGAAAAAAACAAATTTTTTTCTTGATACACATATAATACTAGGCTTTCCAACAGAAACAGATGAGGATTTAAATCAAACAATGGAATTTTTAAAAAAAATAAACTTTGATATGGGATTTATTTACCGATATTCTTGTAAAACTGGTACAGAAGCAGAAAAGATGAAACCAACATCTGAATATATAATAGACTCTAGATTACTTAAATCAAAAGAAGAATTAAAAAATATAGGATATAGATTTTTAACAATTTCAAAAAACAACTTTTACGTTTTTTATAGATAAAGTTATTTTGATAAATTATATTCACGTTTATTTAGATTATCCTTATTAAATATTAATGATTAAAATAATATACCTATAAAAGCAAAAGTTTAAAACTTATTTTAGTACAATGATTTGATTGAAATAATAAAATTTTTTATTGTATCTACAAAAATATTTTTATATTACAAATCAATTCACAATTGTTAATTGGTAGGAGTTATTAAAATATGAAAAATAAAATTATAATGTTTTTTGTTTTTGGGATTATACTACTTTCAACTGTAACAATTATAACAAATGCAAACTCAATAAAGATTACTAATTATAATAATCCTCCAAATTCACCAGTTATTGAAGGTCCTTTATCTGGTAATATTAGACAATTATATCATTATAATGTTACAGTTTCAGATCCTGATGTTGATAATTTAATTATAAGAATTGAAATTGATTTTGGAGATGGAACAACAGCGTGTGGTGGATGTGATGGCCGAGGACCTTGGCTATCTGGAGACACCGAATTAATGAAACATAGTTGGTTAAAAGAAGGTACATACGAGATAACTGGTAGAGTTTTAGATGAGCATGGAGAGTGGAGTGATTGGTCGGAACCTTTATCTGTTACAATGGTTAAAACAAAAATATTTTTTAATTACATCTTTCAGAAAATATTTTTCTTTTTACCAAATCTTTATAAAATATTGTAAAATATCCTGATTTTGGTTTGTATGAGTAATGAAGTTCGTGATAGTTTAAAGTATACAGAAAATCATGAATGGCTTAAAGTAGATGATAACAAAGCGGTTGTTGGAATTACAGATCATGCACAATCAGAACTTACAGATATTGTTTTTATTGAGTTACCTCAGGTCGGTAAAATAGTTAAAAAAGGTGATGAACTCTGTGTTGTTGAATCAGTAAAATCTGTTTCAGAGATTTATGCACCTATTAGTGGTAAAATAATAAAAGTTAATGCTATATTAGAGGATGCTCCTGAAATAGTTAACAGTAGTCCATATGATGATGGTTGGCTTGTTGAAATTGAAATTGAGGATAAAACAGAAATTAATAAACTTCTTGATTCAGATTCCTATAAAAAAATTATCTAAACTTTTAAATTTCTCTCCTTATACTATTGGAGATAATTTTTTTCCGAAACTTACTTATATTATTTAATACATTCAATTTGCTAGGCGGAGAGATGGGATTGCAAATGAGTTTCATTTAAGTTTTTTTCGGTCGGTGTTTAACACCTCCGCCGCCTCCCCCATAAATCATTATGTTTAATAATAGTAATCTGTTTTACAGGGTCTGATTTGTTATGAAATTGTTATTAATTCATAGTGATTTTATTGAATATGAAGTAAAAACCAAAGCGATCAAAACACCGGAAGATATAATAAAAAAACATGATCGCTTTGAAGAGTCACTTACTGTATTTACTGCAGTTGAAAAAATTGATGAAAAAGCACCATCTCAAGCCGTTAAACAAGCTGTAGAAGAAATATCAATAATAGCAGATCAACTTAAAGTAAAAAATATAATGCTTTATCCTTATGCTCATTTATCCTCAAATTTAGCAAAACCAAAAAAAGCCCAAGAAATTCTAATTGAAATAGAATATGAACTAAACCAAAAGAATTATAATGTTAAACGCTCACCATTTGGTTGGTATAAGGCTTTTAAAATCTCTTGTAAGGGGCATCCTCTATCAGAGCTTTCTCGTGAAATTATTCCTGGTAAAACAGAGGAAGAAAGTGATTCACTAAAAAAAGAAAGAAAATTATCATCGTATTGGAAAATACTCACACAAGATGGAACATTATATGATATTGATAAATTTGATTTTAAAAATCATGATAATTTAAAGAAATTTTCATTTTATGAAAAAGAAAAATCCCGTGGAGTAAAAGGGGAACCTGCTCATGTTACTCTTATGAAGAAATTAGAAATAGCAGATTATGAACCTGCATCAGATGGAGGTAACATGAGGTATTACCCAAAGGGGAGATTTATAAAGAAATTAATCGAACAATATGTAACAAGAAGAACAGTTGACTATGGGGCTCTTGAAGTAGAAACACCAATTATGTATGATATGGATCATCCAACCTTATCAAAATATCTACAGAGATTTCCTGCAAGACAATATCAGATTGAAAGTGATAAAAGAAATTTTTTCCTCAGATTTGCTGCTTGTTTCGGACAGTTTTTAATGGCTCATGATGCCACAATTAGTTATAAAGATTTACCACTTAAAATCTATGAAATGACAAGGTATTCTTTTAGACGTGAGCAATCTGGTGAATTAGTTGGTTTAAGAAGACTTCGTGCTTTTACCATGCCTGATGTGCATGCACTTGTTTCTGATATGGATATGGCTATGGATGAATTTAAGATAAGATTTGATTTAAGTCTATCAGTTTTACAAAATCTTGGGATTGATAAATCAAATATTGAGATGGCTCTAAGAACAACCAAAGATTTCTATAAAGATAATAAAAAATTTATTGTAGAGTTAGTTAAAAAACTAGGTAAACCAATACTTCTTGAAATGTGGGATGAAAGAATTTTTTATTTTATTTTAAAATTTGAGTTTAATTTTGTTGATATGTCAGATAAAGCCTCAGCACTTAGCACTGATCAAATTGATATAGAAAACGGTGAAAGATATGATATTAATTTTACAGATAAAAATGGAACACAAAAGTATCCACTAATTCTTCACTGTAGTCCTTCTGGAGCTATTGAAAGGGTAATTTATGCTCTTTTAGAAAAGGAAGCTTTTAAAATAAACAAAGGGGAAAAACCAATGCTTCCAATTTGGTTATCACCTACACAAATCCGTTTTATCCCAGTTGGAGATGAATTTGTAAAAGACTGTAATAAATATACTAAGGAATTAAACGATATATCCAATTATCTATACATACGTGCAGATATTGATGATAGGGAGGAAAGTGTTAGTAAAAAAATTCGTGAAGCTGAAAAAGAATGGATACCAATCATTATTGTCATAGGTGAAAAAGAAAAAGAAAAAAAGAAGTTTAACCCTAGATTTAGAATAAAAGAATTAGGTGATGAAAACAAAGAATATTCTATTAAAGAACTTCACAACCTGATATCAGATATAACCAAATTTTATCCGCAGGAACCACTTCCCATGCAACTCTATCTTTCAAAAAGACCTAAATTTAAAGGATAAAAAGTGTTAATAAATTAAACAGACGTTAAACATCCTATTTAGGATTTGGTTTAGTATTTTTTCAAAGAAAATAAATCTAGGGTACATCTGGTATTGGTATATCATATGGTTCTTTTACAGGGGATTTATCATAAAATATCCAAGGTATACCAAAGGAATAAACTACATCACCCCATATATTCATAAATAATATAATATAAAATTTCCCTGGAATACTTTTTTTTCCAAATCCTAGATAATTATCCCAATAATTATTATTCCAACTATGTCTTTTCGTAGGATAATTCCATGTTGTTACGATCATAGCATGGATAGTATTATTAATGAAATTATTTCGAGTAATTTGCCCATTTTCATTACTAAAACGATACTTATAATCTGATAATTTTATTCCCATTTGATTATTTGAAATATTATTATCTGATATTACACCTGATATTAAATGATTGAGAATTACAGCTATTTCACTTGAATGTACATAATTAAATGAAATCGTTGCATCCCTAGAATATACTGAATTAATACCTATTGTATTGCTATTAAAATAATTATATAATATATTTGAACTAGAATCTCCCTTAGTATAAATCCCATTTCCATTATTAGATATATAATTATAAAAAATTGAAATATTATGGGCAGTATTATCTAATAAAATGCCACTGTCTTCATTATTTGCTATAAAATTATTTTTAATACTACAATTTTTTCCACTAGAAATGATAATTCCATCTTTATTATTATGAACATAATTATGTGATACAGTATTATTTTTAGTAAAATCTAAATAAAAACCTCTACTGCAATTAATTATTCTATTCTTTAAAAAAATATTATTATGGGAATTATGGAGGTGAATTCCCTTATTATTAGATATATTATTCTTTTCTATGAGATTATACGAACTATAAGAATATAGAGTTATACCAATACTACCCTCAGCATTTATTGAATTATTTATAATACTACAACTTGTAGATTTAAGAAGCAAAATCCCAAATGGTATATTTAAATTATTTAATGATATATTATCACAACTGATTAGGATTATTTGTGCATAATTATCATCTATAGTGAGATTATTTTTATTTTCTAAATATAAAATAGGATTGTAATTAATTGTATTATTAACAAACTTAGTCTGATACGAATTATAAAACTCAATATAATCATTTATTAGAATATTATGAAAAATAGTAGTATTTGATGAAAGAGAAATTTTTATACCACCCTGGTTATTTTCAATTATATTATTTGAGATATTGTTGTTGTTATTATTATAATTATAAATTCCAAAATATCCATTGTTTCTAACATTATTGTATGTAATTATATTATTACTACATTGACCATGAATAGATATTCCACTATCACTGTTTGAATCAAATAAATTGTCTTTTATAGTGTTATTACTATCAAAATCAACTAAACATATTCCCTCTCTATTTGAAATTATTTTATTTTCTATAATGATATTATTTACACATTCATGAAAGAGTTGTATACCCTTATTACTGTTATTTGAAATCAGATTATTAGAAATAACATTATTATTACTGCTATCATTTATATACAACCCATATGGATTATTACTGATATTGTTAAAAATAATTGAATTGTTATATGAAGAAGATATTTGGATAGAAAAATAACTATTAGAAGTTAATATATTTCTTGATAAGTTATTTGCATATGTTCCTTGCATTCTTATACCAAGTAAATTATTACTGATAATGTTATCAAAAACTGTATTCAAATTTGATTTAATATCAATTCCACAGTCATAATCATTTGTATTAAAAAAAATTCCACTATTTTGTATAGTAAATCCACCTATACTGACAAAGTCAGATGTGATTAATACAACATCATCACTTCTATTACCATCAATAATTGTATTATTTTTATTTTGTCCAATAATCATGATTTGTTTATTAATAACAATATTTTCAGTATATACCCCTGAAAACACATAAATAGTATCGCCATTAGAGGAAGCATTTATAGCATCCTGAATCCTTGTATAATTCTCAGGTCCATTACCACCAACATATAGAGTATTACCTATTACTTTTAAGGATTTAATAGGATTAGCCATAAATAAAGAATAAGTTATCAACAATGTACATACTAGAATAATTCCTATCTTCTTTTTCATATTTTACTCCCTTCAAATATATATGAAAGATAAATAATGTAACATTCTACTCAATAGAGTATTTAAAATTTTATTCATCTTGTTTTTTGGCATACTAACACAACATCTATTTTATGCACAGGTTACCTCCATCTCTTACATTTAACATTTGAATAGATGTATATAAAACTATGCTAATGATTGTCATTAAATAATAAAAGATTAAATAAAAACAAATATTATGTTCAAAGTTCATTTAATAAATTAAAAAAACCTTAAATTATTATACTTTCTATAAATAATAGAGGATGGTAATTCTTTAAATGATTAAAATAAAAGATATTCAAAAAATAATAAATTCTTATAATAAAAAAAATATCACAATAGGTGTCTTAGGAGGTCATTCTGGTCTCGATGTTTGTCGAGGGGCAAAAAAACTTGGATTTAAAACCCTTGCAGTATGTCAAAAAGGTCGTGAAAAAACTTATACTAAATATTACAAAACCCGTGAAAATGGTCGTGGTTGTATCGATCAAACATTAGTTCTTGATAAATTTTCTGATATAACAAAACCTGATATCCAAGAAACACTAAGAAAGAAAAATACTATTTTTATCCATAATCGATATTTTTGGGTTTATTTTGATTTTAAAGATATCGAAAATAATTTTTTAATTCCTATATATGGTACTAGGAATCTTGTAAAACTCGAAGAACGAGATATCCCAAAAAATCAATATTATCTTCTACACAAAGCAGGGATAAGATTTCCAAAAATATACAAATCACCTAATAACATAGATAAATTAGTAATTGTAAAAGTAAACGAGGCACTACGTGGTTATGAACGAGCATTCTTCTACGCAACAAGTTTTAAAGATTACAGAATAAAATCAGAGGAAATGCTAAAAAAGAAAATAATTACAAAAGATTTACTAGAAAAAGCAGTAATCGAGGAATATATTGTTGGTGCACAAATTAATTTTAATTATTTCTATAGTGTAATAGATGAAGAATTAGAGCTTATGGGTACAGATACTCGTCGTCAAACAAATATTGATGGCATTATCAGACTTCCTGCAGATGAGCAACTAGAAATTTTAAAATACTTAAAACCCAAAATGATTGAAACAGGTCATATTGCAGCAACTACAAAAGAAAGTATAATTGAAAAAATCTTTGAACTAGGTGAAAAATTTGTAAAAACAACACAAAAAGAAGTACCACCAGGTATCATAGGTCCATTTGCATTACAAGGTGCAATTGCAGCAGATAAAGGAAAAGAAGAAATGGTTGTATTCGATGTTAGTATGAGAATACCTGGAAGCCCACTAACACGCTTCACACCGCATACTGGATATCTCTATGGCGATAGTATTTCTTATGGTGAAAGAATAGCAATAGAAATAAACAAAGCAGTTAAACTTGATAGATTAGAAGAAATTGTAACTTAAAAAAAACCGTATAAAAATTTTATAAAATTTAATTTTTACATTTAATAACTCTTTTCTCAGTAATAATTATGTCAACGGGTGTATCATACTTATCTATAGGTATTTTTTCAATTATTTGAAATTCATATGCTAGAGCAATAGTAAAAATATTAGTATTTTTTAATAATCTATCATAAAATCCTTCACCATGACCAATTCTATTGCCTCTTTGATCAAAACCAATTCCTGGTACAATAACTAAATCAATTTTATTAATAGAGATTAATTTAATCATCTCTTTTTTTGGTACTAAAATACCATATGATCCTTCTATTAAATCTTCAAAGGAATTTAGCTTTGAAAGTATAAGTGAATTATCTTCCTTATTGCTGATTGGAACAACTACATTTTTATTTAAAAATGACTCTTTAATTGCATTATGAGTATATACTTCACCATTAAAAGATACATAAAAAAGAATATTTTTTGCTCTTTTAAATTGATCAATCTGAAAAAGTCTTTTTTTAATATGCTTACTTTTTTCTAAAACTTCATATTCAGATAGATTAAATCTTTTATTTTTTAATATTTTACGTATTTCATTTTTATTCATTATAATGGAAACCTAAATCAAATAATACTATTGAATGTTTACTTTTTGTTTTTTCTTATTTAAAATGATTTCTTTTGCAGGTACTCCACCATAAATCTTTCCTTTCTTCAACAATTGACCTTTTGTGATAACTGCTCCCGCGGCAATTTTGACATTATCCTCAATTATTACTCCAGGCATTATAATGGCACCAGCACCTATTATCACATTGTTTCCAATTATTATTTTATCTATTAAAATTATTTCTTTTTCAAAATCATGAATATGACCATAAATTACAGAATAAAGACCCATTGTACAATTATTTCCAAACTCTGTAATACAAGGATCCATTACTGTGCCACCGATAAGGGTATTTTTTCCAATTTTCATACCGATCATTCTATAGTACATATATTTCGTAGCGCCTAATGGAAAAATTTCAAGTAAACGTCTCATTGGAGTATAAAGTGTACAGACTACCGTCCAGTTATAAGACATTTTATTACTATAAATATAAGGATAAATCCCGGGTTTGTATTTATAGTTAAAAATATGAATAAAAAGTCCTGAGATTAAAAACTGGAAAAAAAGGGTAATAACAATTCCTATGTAAATTAAAAAAGGTAATAAAAGGAAATACCAGATTTCATTAAAACTAATAAAAAATAAAATTATTTTTCCAAATATAATTGTTGGAAAAAATCCAATCGAAAATACAATAAAAGCAATAAATGAAATTAAAAAAATACCTTTAGTTTTACCATCTTCTTTTTTACTCATTCTCTCCTCTTTAAATATTTATTGAGTTAAAATCATCATTTGCTTTGTTGATATAATAGATATATCCAAATGCATCATCTGAAGAACTTAATTCACTTATCGCTTTTTCAATAAATTTTTTTCCATTTTCAAAATTTATTAAATTATCACCAATTAAATTAGCTTTTAATAAATATTGATATTTATTATAAACAATTTTTGTTAAATCAATAGTTTCATTTGCTACATTTAAATCAATATTTACAGTATTTTTAGCAAATGATTTAATTCTAGTACTTCCTTCTTTTAATCTGTTGTAATAAGGTGTAATATTATTATTATCAAACCACATCCATCTCTCAACACTTTTCATTCTTTTATATATATAGTCAGCTTGGGTATTATTTTCGTCTTCTGGATAACAAAATCTTAAAATTATTTGATTTTGAGGAGCAAATGGTGTTTCTCCTGTATGAACTTCAGTTAAAATCCAGTCAAAACCTGGACAATAATACTGAGTTGCATAATGCATCTCATACCAAAAATCATATCTGGTAGGCATTGCCAGAGTTACTCTTGCAGGAATGCCATTGGCTCTAAATAATGCGCATCCAAGATGTGATCGACCTGGACATTCGCCATTAAAAAGTAATGTAGTTAATGCATCTTGGGATGGATATTGGAATATTCTTTGCAACTTGTATTGTATTAAAAATAATAAATATCGATGATTTTTTGAAAATTTTGCAATATTATTAGCAATTTTTAACAAGTTATTTTTTGAAAATATTGTAAGCTGTTTTGCTCTGAAATTAATTAGAAAATGATCCGATTGAACAACCTCTGTTGAACTGGTCCATTTTTTAACCTCATCTGGTAAATCATCAAACTGTGGCACCTCAACAAAATTTGGTAAATCATCATAATTATAATTTTTAATTAAAACCCAGCAATTAAAATGAATCAAAACTCTATCATATTTTTTTATCTGACCGCAAGAAAAATTAATAATTTTATTTGGTTCAAGGATATCATCTTCAATTTTATATTTTATAATATTAGCATTAGTATCATCAAGAAGCTCTAAATATATTGGATACTGGTAACCATATTCAGGAGGAAAAGAATATTTTATATTAAAGCTATCAACATTTTGTTTTGCAGCTATATACAAATAATGTTCTCCCTGTAAAAGACTAATATCCTGATTAATTCCACATTTCTCAATTGTAATATTCTGTCCACTACAAATACTTGAAAAATAAGTAATAATTAATATTGATACAACAACAACTGCTGTAATTTTTTTCATAATTACAACGCCTAATTATATAAGTAATATAATATTATATTTTTTAACGTATAAAAAATTTATGTATCCCTTTTTTTTCCAATAAAAATATATTTCCAATCCTTTTTCCCGCCCTCAGAATAAACAATTTTAAAATTTGTATCCCTAAAAAGTTTTTTAACAGATTCACTTGAATATGCGGTTTTATATGAATCAAAATGATAACGTGCAATATAAAAACTACTACCTTTTAAAACCATTCCTATCTTTATTAAAAATAACCTTAAATATGAAAAATTCTTGTTAAGAGCCTCGATAATAAATTTTCCACCGGGTTTTAAAACACGATTTATTTCAGAAAATCCTTTCTTTGAATCTTTCCAATAAGTTAAATTAAAACGACTAATAACTACATCAACAGAATTATTTTCCATTGGAATATTTTCAGCAATACCAATTTTTGTTTCAACGAATGCATTTTTCTTTGAAAGTTTAAGCATTTCTTCAGAGGGATCTACACCAATTATACGAGCTTCTGGTAAAACGTTATTAATTTCTTTTGATAAAAGACCTGGTCCAACACCAAGGTCTAGAATAACAGGTTTTATTAGATTAGATGAAATATTATTTTTTACAATAGACGCAAGATGCTGATAAAATTGAGGATATTTTTTCATATATTTCTCAAAATTAATTGCCTTTTTTTCATCAAACTTAAAGTCATAATTCATCTTTGATTTTACAAAGATTACAGAATAAAATGCTATATATATATTAATAATTGAAAAAGTCTTAAAATTGTTAATAAAATTTAAAGTAAACAAGATTATTAAAAGAATTATAAAATTTGTCAATGGAAAGGATATTTTGTTTTTCATTATAGTCTGGAAATTATGTAATTTAAATTAGTTTTTATTGTTTTTTTAAATTACTAATAAGATTATTTATATTATAAATTAATGATTATTCACATCTTTTTTATGTAAAATAATCTTGAAATTTTTTTCAATAAAGATAAAAAATAAAATAGATTACCTTCCGTAGATATTGTGAGAGATAAGATATTTAACTATTTAAAAAAAATATTGCCCTTCATTGGTTTGATTTTTTTTATAATCTTTATTATACTTACTCTTGATTTTATAGAATTAAAAGAAGCTTTTTTACGTGTATCACCTATCTATATATTTTTGTCATTATTACTAACCATTCCTGGAATAATAATTAGAAATTATGCATGGCAAATTATTTTGAAGGAGCAAGTTATTAAAATAAGTTTTTTACAATCTCTAAAAGTTTTTCTTATAGGTTATTTTTATGGTAGTTTTACTCCAGGTTTTTATGGGCAGTTAATGAGAATACCATATCTTAAAGATAAAACTGGAGAACCTTATGGTAAGATTTTTGTAAATACCTTTATTGAAATATCTATGAGAGGTTTTTCTGTATATTTGATGATATTAATAGGTGCTTTATTCTTTTTATCATCTATAAAAGAAATTTTTTATGTAATACTTGTTTGGTTCATAATTTTTACATCAGTAATTTTTTATTTTATTAAAAAGGAACGGGGAGAAAAAATCTTTTTTTTGTTTATAAAATATATTATTCCTAAAAGATTTAAGGTTACTATAAATCGTTTTATAAGTACTTTTTATAAAGATTTTCCTCGGATAAGAATATTAATTTTACCTGTTTTTCTCTCGGTTATAACTTGGTTTTTAATATTTACCCAGTATTATATTTTCGTAATTGCATTGGGTTTACAGATATCATATATTGCTTTTTTATTCCTATTTCCTATTGCAAATGTAGCAGGTTTTATACCGATAACAATTGCAGGTATTGGTATAAGGGAGATAACTGCGATTACGATTTTTACGACTATTTATAATGTTTCAAAAGAAGAAATATTAGTTGTGTCTTTACTTGGTTTTATTATAATTGATATTATTACTGCTTTTGTAGGATTTTTATTATCTCTTACTGAAACTGTTGATAAAAAAAGTTTTTTAAAAGTATTAAAACTTAATTGATTTTATTTTTTAGCTATATAAAATGATTCCCAGTGTGATGTTCTGAGAGCATGATTATTAATTTTTTTTATTAACTCGACATCATTAAAGTTTTTTAGAATATCTTTAATTATTTTATCTTTATAGTAAGATTCCCTAATAATTATCCTACTTTTTTTATCTGAATTTTGTAATATGTGTTTTATAACTTGTATCTTTGGTTGTGAGCATCCTGAAGCAATAATTGTATCAAAACCTTTTAGAGGATAGTTTACTCCTTCTCCGAATTCAGCATATATTTTTCCATTCATGTTTTTTTGATCTAATACTTTTTTTGTTATTTTTATACATTTTTCGTTGTGATCTATTGCTACGATTTTCACTTTGTTCATCTCTGCAAGGATTAATGCCGTCATAGGGTAAGCTCCACAACCTATATGTAATATTTTTTTAGATTTTGATAAATTGAATTTATCTCTTTCGTTTCTATATTCATTTCCAACGGTCTTATCATATAGTTCTGCAATAAAATTTGAAATACTGGAGAGTCTGTCAATCATATACCAAAAAAGATTTCTTATCTTTAAATTAATTTTTTCAGAATCTGAAATTGGATATTTAATAACGGGGTTATGTTTTTCCATGATTATTTTATCAACCTTAACTTTAATATTTTTATAAAGATAATTTTATGAATCTAGATAAGTATATATTATATTTAAAGGTTTTAACGATAATCATAAAAAAGATAAACAAATTACAGTATTTGGTATTGAAATAATTAATTTTGGAATTAAAGAAACATGAAACAAGGAACATTTATGTGATAGACATGTCTGGAGAAGGCATTGGTTTTGGAAAAGCTATATTATTTAATGAACATTTTGTAGTATATGGTATTCCCGCAATTGTTTCAGCAATTGGAAAATATACGAGAGCCAAGGTAGAACCTAATGAAAAAGCAGGTTGGACTATTATAGATAATCGTAAAGCAACACCTAGATATAAAGAAGATAAAATTAATCAGCAAAAAGATTCTTTAAATCGTATGATTAAAAAAATGGGTCTTGATTTATCTAAAAATGGTGTTGAAATAACATTAGAAGGAAACCTTTATGCTGCAAGTGGAATAGGTGCTAGTGCCGCAAGCTGTGTTGCTATATCAAGAGCTTTATCAAAGCATTTTAACCTGAATTTTTCTAATGATGAAATCAATGAGATTGCTTATGAGGGTGAAATGGGATATCATGGTACACCTTCAGGTGTTGATAACACTGCATCTACTTTTGGAGGGGTTATTTGGTTTGAAAAAGGAGAAAAAAATATTATGGATAAAATAACTCTTCAGAATCCTGTTAATATAGTTATTGGAAATACTGGAAAAGTTGCAAATACCAACTCTGCTGTTGCAGGAGTTAAGGATCGAAGAGGGAAAAATCCTGATAAATATGCAGAAATTTTTGATAGAGCAGAAAATATCGCTTATCTTGCTCGAGATGCGCTTCAGGATGAAGACTATAAGGAACTAGGTAAACTGATGAATGAGAACCATAAACTTTTACAGCAAATAGAGGTATCTTCACGTGAACTTGACTTTCTTGTAAAACTTGCACGTGATCAAGGTGCATATGGTGCAAAACTTACTGGTGGTGGTTTAGGTGGTAATATGATAGCACTTACTCCAAATAAGGATATCCAGGAAAGAGTTGCTAATGCTTTTGAAAAAGAAGGATTCAAAACTTTAATAACAAGTATTGGAACTACCTTTGGTGGAGAATAAAAAAAATTTAATGAGGAGTTTTTATGAAACTTCGAGATTTTCTTTCTAAACTTGAAGCAGAAGATAAATTAATACGTATTAAAAAGGAGGTTAATACTAATAAAGAAATTGCAAATATTATATATTCTTTTGATGAAAAACCTATTATTTTTGAAAATGTAAAAGGATATGATCTACCTATTTTTGCAGGTATAACAAGTAGTCGTGATATAATTGCAGATGGACTTGAGACTACAAAGGATAAACTTTTATTAAAGCTTGTTCATGCGCTTCGTAATCCAGTTCCTCCAAGAGTTATAGATAAAGCTGCTTGTCAGGAGGTAATTATTAAAGATCCAGATTTAAATAAATTTCCTATTTTGTTTCATTTAGATGGTGATGGTGGTCGTTATGGTTCTGCCACTGTTTGTACAATTAAAGATCCTGATACGGGTAGAAATGTTTCTTATCATCGTCTAATGCAAATTGGTAAAAACAAATTTACAGCACGTCTTATAGCAAAAAGACAAACTCGCACTACATATGATAAAGTTCAAGATGATTTGGAAATGGCTGTTTGTATAGGTAACAGTGTCGCTGTTATGGTAGGAGCAAGCCTAGGTCCACCTAGTGGAGTAGATGAGTTTGCTATAACAAATTCCCTCGATAAGACTGATCTAGTTAAATGTGTTACAAAGAATCTTGAAGTTCCAGCTGATTCCGAAATAGTTTTAGAGGGTAGATTGACTAAAGATTTAGATAAAGAAGGACCTTTTGTTGATCTCACTGAAACTCGTGATATTGTACGTCAGGAACCTGTTTTTGTTGTTGATTGTATTACTCATAGAAAGGATGCTTTTTATCAGGCTCTTATACCTGGTAGATTTGAACATAAAACACTTATGGGTATGCCAAAGGAACCAACTATTTATAATGAAGTAAGTAAAGTTTGTGAGTGTAAAAATGTACTTGTTACAATGGGTGGAGGTAGTTGGCTTCATGGTATAGTTCAAATAAAAAAGAAACATTCTGAAGATGGTAAAAAAGCAATTGAAGCAGCATTAAATGGTCATAAGAGTATGAAACATGTGATAATCATCGATGATAATGTTGATATTTATAGTAATAATGCTGTTGAATGGGCGATTGCTACACGTTTTCAGGGTGATAAAGATCTTGTAATTAAACCTAATCAACCGGGAAGTAGTCTCGATCCTTCAGCAAAACAAGAACCTGGAAAAAAAGCATTAACATGTAAAATCGGTGTTGATGCAACTATTCCTTTCGATGTTGATAATAAGAAATATGAAATTGTTAGATATAAAAAAGTGAATATTGATGATTACTTCAGGTAAAGGAAAATATAAGGTTTTTCTAAAAAAAAAAGAACTTGGTGACGACCTAATTTTTATTCTTGGTGGGGGTGAAAAATCCCATGTTGGTGGTGCTGTAATCTACCTACCAAAGCAAAAACCATATATTTTAACTTATCAAAATCATCATGATCATATAGTATTAACACAGATAGCTAAGGCTGCTTGTGAAAAATATAATAAAACGGTTATTGCAATCGGTGGTATACATATAGATAATGCTACAAAAGAAGATATACAAATTTTAATAAATAACTGTAAGGAGTTAGAAAGATGTATTTAACAAAAGATGAAGAAAAATATCTAAACGGTGATAAAGGTGAAGTGGTAGAAAGAATGTTCAGACTCTTAGTTAATCTTGGTGATATTTATAATGCAGATAAAATGATTCCAATCGGCTCAGTTCAAGTTGCTGGCGTGTCATATAAATCAATTGGAGATCCTGGTACAGAGTTTTTAGAAGATATGGCTACTAAAGATACTAAAGTTAAGGTTTTAACATACTTAAATCCCGCTGGAATGGATCTTGAAAACTGGAATGAGATGGATTTTCCAAAAGATTTTGCAGCAAATCAACTTCGCATTATTAATGCTTTTAAAAAAATGGGAATAGTAATAACATCAACTTGTACTCCTTATCTTGCTGGTAATCTTCCCAGATTTAGAGAACATATTGCCTGGTCTGAATCAAGTGCAGTAAGTTTTTCAAATTCAGTAATTGGAGCTAGAACCAATCGTGAAGGAGGACCTTCTGCTCTTGCTGCAGCAATTTGTGGTGTTACACCTAATTATGGTTTGCATATCTGGGAAAATCGTCAACCAAATATTATAGTTAAGGTTGATGCGGAACTTTCTTTTAGCTCTGATTTTGGCGCGCTAGGTTGGTATGTGGGTAAACAAGTAAAAAATAAAATTCCATATTTTATAGGTATAAAAGATGCAAATACAGATCAACTTAAAGCATTAGGTGCTGCAATGGCTGCAAGTGGTGCCGTAGCACTTTATCATATTGAGAATCTTACTCCTGAGTCGGATTTGGTTAAAACCATGGGACTTGAGGTAATAAATATTACTAAAAAAGAAATTAAAGAAGCATATGATAAATTAAATAATGATAAGAAACCAGATATTATTATTTTAGGTTGTCCGCATGCATCGCTTCAGGAGATTTCTTATTTAGCTAGTAAATTATCTGGTAAGAAATTGAAAAAACCAGTATGGATTTGTACTAGTCGAATGGTAAAAGAAGCAGCAGAACGAATGGGTTTTAATAGTATTATAAAAGATGCTGGAGGATATGTTGTTGCTGATACTTGTATGGTGGTGTCACCTATTGAAGATATGGGATATCAAACAACAGGTGTAAACTCTGGTAAAGCTGCGAATTATTTACCTGGTTTTTGTAAACAAAATGTTTATTTTTCAAATATTGATGATCTGATTAAGGGGGCATTATAAATGAAAGGACGAACAATTTCACCAGGTAAAGTAGAAGGAGTAGCTATTGTTTCTAGTGAACCAATTGGTTTTTATGGTGGGATAGATGCTAAAACAGGTATTGTTATCGAAAAAAATCATCCACTAGAAGGACAATCTGTTAAAGATAAGATACTTGTATTTCCCTGTGGTAAAGGTTCCACTGTTGGTTCATATGTTATTTATGGTTTAAGGAAAAATTGTGTTGCACCATTAGGTATAGTTAATAAAGAAACAGAGACAATTGTAGCTACTGGTGTAATTCTTGCAGGTATTCCATGTATAGATAAGATTGATATTTCAAAAATAAAAACAGGTGATAGATTAATTCTTGATGCAACAAAAGCTATTGTTTATATTAAAAAATAATTTTATTTTTAATGTCTCATATTCCATATGGTTCCAATTCCATTTAAAATAACTTTATGTTCACCATAGTCATCAGACCAAGTAATTATACCAGATGCACTAGTTCCTCCGATTCTCATACTAACTGGTGATATTTTTTTCCAAGTATTATCAAAAACATTTTCTGATTTGATTGTAAGTTCTAAATTTATATTATAACTATTTAGAATTATTTGTGTTAAGCTAGTAGTTGCCTTAATCTGTGTTTCAGTAGGTATTTTTAATATTAATAATATATCATCTGATTGTAATATTTTAACATCTATATCTTCTAGAATTGTAAGTGTTTTTCCTTGATCTGTTGTAATTATTAGTTTAGTAAGAATATCTGTATTAGATTCTATATTGGATTTTAATTGTGATGCTAAATAATATTTACTGTAATATATATTCCATCCGTTATCCATTGTAATCTGACACCAATCCCAACCCCTTATCAAAACTTTTGTTAAAATAAAACCTGAGGACCAAGAATGTTCATGATGTCCTATTCCGTTTACATCATAAGAAAAACCATCTATTTCAACAGTTCCACTAACTTCGCATCCAAGAAATACATAACCTGCAATATTGGCTAATGAATTATCTATGATACAATTATCATGTGTCCAAAATCCTGATGAAGTGGCAAAAAATTGCAGATCAATTATTAAATCGTGGTTATTGACATCTAAGTTATCTCCTTCTAAATGTAAATGCCAGTTAGGTGATCTACCTTGAACATATGAATCTTCAAATGTAATTCTAAAACCTGAATCAGAGCTAATTACTTCTAAGACAGGGTCTTTTAAAAATGAGTAATCTCCAAGAAGTGGTCTTTCTCTCTCTGAAACCCCACCATATCTTTCTCCTTGTGGACTTGTTAAAACAACAAATAGCATATCTGGTTTAGTCCATCCTAAATCATTTCGTGCCATATGGTTGAAACTAACTGAGAGTGTCCATCCTGCAAGTTTACAATCATTTGAAAATACTGTTGTAAAATACCACCATTCCCTATTTACTAATAGATCATTATAGTGTTCTCCCTCATCTGCTGGTTTTATAGTTCGATCTTGTGGGAGTGTGATACTTGCTGATAATACTTCTTTTGGTGTAAATGTCCAACTACCTAGTTGTTCACTTGTTGGTTCAAAAATAATTGTTATAGTTCCTTGGCAATTTGTAATTTCGTCACCTACAACAACTTTTGGACCTAAGCTACCTCTATCAAATTTATCTCCATAGACTATAATGTTTTCCCAAAAAACTTCAGAACTTACATCAGTTACTTTCAATATTTTTTGTGCATCATCTTGGATAAACCTAATTTCTGGTGTTGTAGGTGTTATTGGTGGTCTTATATATCCAACACTAATTAAAACAGCTCCTGCTATGATGAATAGTATTATTATGATTATCACATCAATTTTTTTGAAATTATAATTCATTTGATACCAGCATATTTTTTTTTATTTTTATACATAAAATATTTCATACTGTTTATTATTAAATCTTTCTTTACATCTGTTATCAAAAAAATAAATTTCTTTTT
The DNA here is from genome assembly GCA_041550515.1 of Thermoplasmatota archaeon. Taxonomy (GTDB): domain Archaea; phylum Thermoplasmatota; class E2; order DHVEG-1; family DHVEG-1; genus PFL35. The sequence continues at coordinate 21,881 of JBFEOQ010000011.1, forward strand.
TAATTTTTTAAGGCAGTTTAAATAGATGTTTATATATCTCATTTTTTTAAATGATAAAAATTAAAGAGGGGGGTTTAGCGTTTGTTATCAAATAACTGTAAATTAGAATTAGAAGATAAATCAATTTATGAAGGATATTTTTTTGGAGCTAAACGAACTATATCTGGAGAAGTTGTCTTTAATACAGGAATGGTTGGTTACACTGAAATTCTTACTGATCCTTCATATCATGGACAAATTTTAACTTTAACTTATCCTTTAATAGGGAATTATGGAGTTCCCTCTGATAAAAAACAAGATATTTTATCAAAATATTTCGAATCAAGCAAAATACAAGTTAAAGCCTTGATAATCTCAGATTATTCTAATAATTATTCACATTGGAATGCAAAAAGATCACTTTCAGATTGGATGAAACAAAACAATATACCAGGTATATATGGTATTGATACTAGAAAATTAACAAAAAAACTCAGACAGAAAGGTACAATGATTGGTAGAATAACTTATAATGATGAAAAAATAAATTTTGATGATCAAAATAAAAGAAATTTAGTAAAAGAAGTTAGTATAAAAAAACCAGTTGTATATAAAAGAGGAAATAAAAAAATTATTTTAATTGATTGTGGAACTAAAAATAATATTATAAGGGCATTTTATAAAAGAAACTTTACAGTTATTAGAATACCTTGGGATTATCCTTTTTTAGATGAAAAACCTGATGGAATTGTTATTTCAAATGGTCCAGGTAACCCTAAAAAATGCCCTAAAACTGTAGATAATATTAAAGATGCATTATCAGAAGATATTCCTATTCTTGGAATTTGTCTAGGTTCCCAAATTCTTGGGCTTGCTGCAGGTGCTAAAACATATAAATTAAAATTTGGTCATCGTAGTCAAAATCAACCTTGTATAGAAACTGGAACAAATCGATGTTATATTACTTCTCAAAACCATGGTTACGCAATTAATGCAAATACATTACCACAGGATTGGCGAGAATGGTTTTTAAACAATAACGATGGAACCAATGAAGGAATTATGCATATATCAAAACCTTTTTTCGGTGCACAGTTTCACCCTGAAGCTTCTCCTGGTCCTGATGATACTGAATTTTTGTTTGATATGTTTTTAAGAGCGATAAAATGATCCAAAAGAATATTAATAAAATAAAAAAAGTTTTAATTCTTGGTTCAGGTGCAATTAGAATTGGGCAAGCCGGGGAATTTGATTATTCTGGAAGTCAGGCAATTAAGGCATTAAAAGAAGAAGGTGTTAAAACAATTCTAATAAATCCGAATATTGCAACAATTCAAACATCGGATTATCTTGCAGAAAAAGTATATTTTCTTCCTTTAAATTATGATTTTGTTGAGGAAGTTATTAAAAAAGAAAAACCAGATGGAATTTTATTAAGCTTTGGCGGACAATCAGCACTTGATGTAGGTATTGCGCTTTATGAAAAAAATATACTTAAAAAATATAATGTCGAGGTTCTTGGAACACCTATTAAGTCGATTATTGACACTGAAGATCGTGATTTTTTTGTAAAAAAAATAAAGGAAATAGGTTTAAAAGTACCAATAAGTAAGGCAGTAAAAAACGTTGATGAAGCATTAAAAATAGCTGAAGAAATAAGATACCCTGTTATGTGTAGAATTGCATATGCACTCGGTGGTCTTGGATCTGGGGTGGCATATGATAGAAAACAACTATCCGATTTAACAAAAAAAGCATTTTCTTTTACAAAACAAATTCTGATTGAGGAATATTATGGTGGTTGGAAAGAGATTGAATGTGAGGTCATAAGAGACAAATATAATAATTGTATCGTGGTATGCTCAATGGAAAACATTGATCCTATGGGCATACACACAGGAGAAAGTATTGTCGTTGCACCTGTTCAAACGCTTACAGCATCTGAAATTTTTAAGTTAAGAGCAATTTCGATAAAGGTTATTCGACATCTGGGTATAGTAGGTGAATGTAATATTCAATTTGCCCTTGATCCAAAATCTGAGGATTACAGGATTATAGAGGTTAATGCAAGACTTTCTAGAAGTTCTGCTCTTGCTTCAAAAGCAACAGGTTATCCATTGGCTTTTATTGCAGCAAAACTTGCCTTAGGTTATAATTTAACAGAAATTAAAAATGTTATAACATTTGAAACTTCTGCTTGTTTTGAACCAGCTCTTGATTATATTGTAGTTAAATATCCACGTTGGGATATGCAAAAATTCAGTAGAGTGAAACTTAATATTGGTTCTGAAATGAAGTCAGTAGGAGAAGTAATGGCTATATCAAGAAATTTTGAAGAAGCTCTTCAGAAATCGATTAGAATGCTTGATCTTGGAATGAATGGTCTTGTCTTTAATAACTTATCTTTTGATGATTTAGATAAAGAGTTAGATCAGCCGACAGATAAAAGAATGTTTGCAATTGCTGAAGCTTTTAAAAAAGATTATACAGTTGAGAAAATATACAGTCTTACAAAGGTAGATCCATGGTTTTTATATAAAATTAAAAACATAGTAGATGTTGAGAAAAAATTAACAAAATATAAGCATTCCTTTTTACCTTTAAATATTTTAAAAGAAGCTAAATGCAAAGGTTTTTCAGATAAACAAATAGCAATAGCTATAGATGATACTGAGATTAATATTAGACAAAAAAGAAAAAAACAAGGCATTTTACCTTATGTTAAACAAATTGATACATTAGCAGCAGAATATCCTGCTAAAACAAATTATCTTTATTTGACATATAATGCATCAGAAGATGATATATTATTTAACAGTAAAAATCAAGTTATTGTAATTGGTAGTGGAGCTTATCGAATCGGATCCTCTGTAGAATTTGATTGGTGTTGTGTAAACACTATTTCAACACTTAAAAAACTAAAATATAAATCAATTTTAATTAATTGTAACCCTGAAACAGTGAGTACTGATTATGATATATGCGATAAACTTTATTTTGATGAATTAACATTTGAAAGAGTACTTGACATATGTGAAAAAGAAAAACCACTTGGTATAATTATTTCTATGGGAGGTCAGATTCCAAATAATCTAGCTGTACCTCTTTATGATAATGGTGTATGTATACTAGGAACATCACCCAAAAGCATTGATCACGCAGAAGATAGACATATGTTTTCAAGACTTCTTGACAAACTTAATATCGATCAACCAGATTGGAAGGAGCTCATAAGCCTTGAACAAGCACAAGCTTTCGCAGATAAAGTAGGTTATCCTGTATTGATACGCCCTAGCTATGTTTTAAGTGGTGCTGCGATGAGTATAGCACTAAGTAAAAAGGAGCTTAAAACATATCTTTTGAAAGCTTCGGAAGTAAATAAAGACCATCCTGTTGTAATAAGTAAATTCATAACAGGGGCAAAAGAAATAGAAATAGATGCAGTTGCAAAAAAAGGAAAACTTTTTTGTTATGCAATATCAGAGCATGTAGAAAATGCAGGTGTTCACTCAGGAGATGCAACAATTGTTCTGCCCCCTCAAAGAACTTATCTTGAGACAATGAGACGTGTAAAAACTATTTCAAAACATATTGCAAAAGCACTAAATATAACAGGTCCTTTTAACATCCAATTTATAGCAAAAGAAAACGAAGTTAAAGTTATTGAGTGTAATCTTCGTGCATCTAGAAGTTTTCCTTTTGTATCAAAAGTTTTTAAGATAAATTTTGTAGATATTGCTACTAAAAACATTATGAAAAGAGATATTAAACCAATTGATAAATCATCTTTTGATTTAGATTATGTAGGAGTTAAAGCACCGCAATTCTCATTTATGCGTTTGAAAGGATCTGATCCTGTTCTAGGTGTTGAAATGGTGTCAACTGGTGAGGTAGCATGTATGGGTGATGACTTTAATGAAGCATTTCTAAAAAGTCTTATTTCTACAGGTTTTAAAATCCCTAAAAAAACAATTTTATTATCAACAGGTCCTATTGATAGTAAAGCAGAATTTTTAGAATCCACTAAAATTTTATATAAAATGGGGTATCGTTTTTTTGCTACAAGTGGAACTGCAAATTTTATGAAATCAAACGATATTCCAGCAAAAGTTTTATACTGGCCTTCAGAGAAAAAAGAACCAAATACTCTTACATATATTGAAGAAGGTAAAATAGATTTAGTGATAAATATCCCAAAAAATATTGAAAAAGAAGAGTTAGATAATGATTATCTTATTCGACGAAAAGCTATTGATTTTGATATTCCACTTTTAACAAACCTTCAGCTTGCAAAAAGATTTGTTGAAGCTATACAGAGAACAAAACTCAATGATTTAAAAATTAAAAGTTGGGATGAATATAATTGATTTTATTTTTTGATTTTTAATCCTTGATGTATATAATATAGGAACTGCATATATAATTACATATTCGACTGCGAAAAATATACTTAAAAGAAAGTTTAATTTATTTAAGTGTAGGTGAATGGGAAGGTATGAAGCCTAATTTTCATATTTATGAAAATACCCATCCAATTACCCCCTCTAAATAACTTCTTCAACCTTCCCAATATACCATTTTACAAAAATTATAAAAGTATAAAATACTATTAATAACTGTTAATAATATAAATCGGGGGCGAAAAAGTGAAAATTTTCTATAAATTTTTGGTAATAACTTTTACTATAATGTTTATTAGTCCGACACTAACAAATGTTTTAGCTACTCAAAACAATAACTCTTTTGATAGTAAAATAGTACTGGATTTTTATTTTTCTGAACCAAATCTTGAAAAATTAAATATAGATGGAACTTTAATAACAACTGTTACTATTGAAGATCTTTCAAATACTCATATTTTAGGTAATCCAATATTGCCTGTAAAACCAGTTAGAATTTTATTACCTCACGGGACAGATTTAAAAAATATTGAAGTCAGCCATTCAGAGGAAATTGTTTTAGGTTCCGGATTTAATATTAGAGCTGGGGGATATGTTGTTCCAGTTTCAAAAATTTTAAAAGAAAATAATAAACTAGAAATTTCAACTATTAGTTCTAATTCATTGTATTCATATGTTGGTGTCTATACTTTTAGAGGTTTTTCCATTCTAAATTTGAATTTACACCCTGTTAAATATGATGCATTGGATGGTAGGTTATCATATTATAAATCAATGAAGTTGATTATTGAAACTAAAAGTAGTGATATTATAAAGACGATTAGAAATAATCAAGATGATTTTAAAATTATAGAAAAAATTGTTGATAATATAGATACCTTACAAACATATGAAAGAGTTGAAAATCAGATTAATAATGAAAACTATGAATATATAATCATTACCAATAATTATTTGAAAAAATCTGATGAAGAATACACCTTTCAAGATTTAATTGATTTTAAAATAGCTAATGGAATTACAGCAAAAATTGTTACAATTGAAGAAATACTGAATAATCCTGATTTTGAAGTAAATGGTATTTGGGGTGATGCAAATCCTGATAATCCTTTCTATGAAAGTGAAATTACTTCTAATATCATGCTTTTTGATGATAAACCTGCAAGAATTCGTAATTTTATAAGATATGCATATACAGAGCTTGGAACAGAATATATTTTACTTGGTGGAGATGCAGATATTGCCACTACTAGTGATAATATTATTCCACTTCGAGGTCTTTTTGCTAATGAATCTGGTTTACCACTTAATCTACCACCACAAGAGGAACAAGATGATATTCCATCAGATGTTTATTACGCATGTCTTGATGGTAACTTTAATTATGACTGTGATACTCATTTTGGAGAGAGTCCTGATAGAAATGGTGTTGAAGAAATAGATGAAGCAGATTTTTATGCAGAAGTATATGTTGGAAGATGTTGTGCAGATTCTGATGAAGAAGTTTCAAATTTTGTTATGAAAACCTTAAAATATGCTCAGTCAGGTGATCCTTACTTATCAGAAATTATGTTTATAGGAGAAGACTTAGGTTCTGATTTTTATTTCAAATATGGTGGAGGATATAAAGATTTGATGGAATATCTTATTCCATCTAATTATAATATGCATAAACTTTATGATAGTGATAATTACACCTGGTATCCTGATGATTTTCTCAATGAATTATATACTGTTCAACCTCAGATAATTAATCATGATGGACATGGTTATACAAATTATTTTTTAAAAATGGGAAGCCCTAATTTCTATGATTTAGAAAATCAAAAACCATTTTTTGTATATTCTCATTCATGCCTTACAGGTTCTTTTGACAATTATGTACCATGGGGTGATGATTATTTAGAAGATGACTGTATCGCGGAAATAATTACTTGTGAAATACCCTATGGTGCCTTTGCTTGTGTACTAAATGCAAGATATGGTCTAGGAAGTGAAAATAGTCCTGAAGCACCTTCTGGTTCATATGATGAAAGCTTCTTTAAAGCTTTATTTGCAGAAAATATTAAAGAGCTAGGTAGAGCAAATCATTTTTCAAAGGAAGATAATATCTGGAGAATAAATGAAAATGGATATAGATGGGCATATTATCAAACAAATCTTTTTGGTGATCCACAATTAAAATTAAAAGGACCGAATAATTCACCAAATAAACCTATTATTGATGGTCCTAGAAGTGGAAAGATAGGAGAGAGTTATGATTACAGGTTTTCAGCTGTAGATTCTGATGGTGATGATGTCTATTATTGGATTCAATGGTTTGAAGGATGTCCTGGTGTTTCTTGGGAGGGACCATATCCTTCAGGTGAAGAAATAACTTTTAATTATACATGGGAAAACAAAGGAAAACATACAATATCTGTTCAAGCAAAAGATGGAGATGGAGCTGTAAGTGAAGTAACGACTCTAGAGGTAAACATGCCTAAACAAAAATTTTTCACATATTTTAATGATATATTAAAGAAGTTTCCAATTTTTTACTTAATTTTTGAGAAATTTTTATAGAAATAAAATTTGGATTTTATATTTTTTTTCATTTTGACATAATACCAAGTTATGTTTAAATAATATGAAATAAAAAGTATAACATGGTAAGACGTTGGATAAAAAAATGAAAATTGTAAGTGAGTTAAACACCCAGCAAGAATTTGATGAAATAAAAGCAGTAATGGAAGTTTTTATTATAAATCAAAGAGTTCACCAGCTTACTGGAGTAATTTAAAACTATAGAATTTTTAATTCTAATTTTTTTTGTATAAATAATATTTCAATTTTATTGAACCATATTCTATTAATAATGATTAGTCGATGGGAATCTTAATAATAACCTTTTAGATTACAATCAACAATCTTGGGGGTCAGTTCAATGGTTGAGAAAGAAGATATAGCAAAAATTTTTTCAGAAGAACTAAATTGGATAGAAGATATACAATTAAGGGAACAAGTAATAGAAATCTGGAGAACTGCTGCTGATAGAGGATGTTGGAATACCTTAGATAAAGTACCATTTACACTTCTTTTAGAAAACTCTGGTAAACTTACAGATCATACAAAACGTATTACACATCTAGCTAAAGCAGTATTTGATAACCGTAAAGAAAAAATAAATAAAGATTATCTAATAGCTGGTGCTCTTCTTCATGATGTAGGTAAGCTTTTAGAATACAAATTACAAGATGGAAAAATAATAAAATCAGAATATGGAAAGAAATTTCGTCATCCAGTATCTGGTGCTCTTCTAGCAAAGGAATTAGGTCTTGCTGATGAAGTAGTTTTGATTATTTATGCTCATTCTCATGAGGGTGATAAATGTGAGCGTACACCTGAAAGTTACATTGTTCATCATTGTGATTTTATAGATTTTCATATTAGTAAAAGTATGGTGAAATAAAAAAATGAAGAAAAAAAATGCTGCAGATCATTTTATAGAAACAGAGATTGCGGGTATTAGATTTGAACCATATGCTGGTGGTAAAAAACATAATCGTGATTCAAAAGTTGTAAAAAATTTAGAAGAAGCATTTAAAAAAAGTGGTCTAAAAAATGGTATGACTGTATCTTTTCATCATCAACTACGTAATGGTGATTTTGTAGTTAATCAGACTTTTGAGGTAATTAAAGATTTGGGTGTAAAAGATATACGAATGGCCCAGACCGCTATTTTTGATGTTCATAAACCTTTGATTGATCATATTAACGAGTCAATACTTACTCGTATTGAAGGAAGTATTAATGGTATAGTTGGTGATTTTATATCAAAGAATAATCCTTTGAAAGCACCAGTTATACTTCGTTCCCATGGCGGTCGTTGGGCAGCTGTTAGAAAAGGAGAACTTCATCCAGATATAGCAATTATAGCTGCATCATCTGCAGATATGCGTGGTAATTCTACAGGGCTACTTGGGAAAAGTGCTTTTGGAAATATTGCTTATTCACAGGTAGATGCATGGCATGCAGATAAAGTAATAATTTTAACAGATAACCTTGTAACTTATCCATGTCCATTTAGAGAAATATATGAAGGTTTAGTTGATTATGTTGTTGAAGTTGATAAAATTGGTGATCCTGAAAAAATTTTGAGTGGTTCTTTAAAAACCACTGATAATCCTGAAAAATTAGAAATTGGTAAACGTTGTGTTGATTTAATGGATGCAGCAGGAATTATCAAAAATGGTATGATTTTTCAAGCGGGCTCTGGCGGGATCTCTCTTGCTGCATTAAAATATCTAGGCGAAAGATTAAAAGAAAAAAGATTGGTAGCTGGATGTTCAACTGGTGGACTTACAGAATTTATTGTTGATATGTATCAAAAAGGAATATTAAAACAAATAAATACATGTCAGTGTTTTGATACAGTTGCTGTTGATTTTGTTAAAAATCATTTAGAATCAACATCTACAATTGGTGAGTATTCAGATCCAACTATGAAGGGTCGTAATACTGATCTTTTAGATACTGTTATTCTTGGTGCTACTGAAATAGATACAGACTTTAATGTTAATGTAAACACTCATAGTGATGGTCGTTTGCTTCATGGTATTGGTGGTCATCAGGATGTATCTGCAGGTTCAAATCTAACGATTATTACAGCACCAGTTTACCGGAAAAGTAACCCTATTATTCGTGAAAAAGTTACAACAATTACATCTCCTGGTGATATAATTGATGCAATTGTGACTAATCAAGGTATAGCAATTAATCCAAAGAGAAAAGATTTACTTAATGAGCTTAGAGGAAAAATTGATATTGTTGATATAACTGATTTAAAGAAAATTGCATATGATGCAACAGGTGGACCACAAGAACCAAGACTTGGATCTGAAATAATTGGATTAACTAAATATTTTGATGGAACTGTTCTTAGTAATATCTATAAAGTTTTATAAATGAGGTTATAGAAATGAAATGGAAAACAAAAATAACAAAAGTAGACCCTAATCATCTATTAACAAAAGGTTATCGTCAAGAGGATTTAATCGGAAATATACCTTTTTCACATGTTGTATATATGCTACTAAAAGATAAACTTCCCACAGAAGAATATGGTCACATGATGGATGCAATACTAACTGCTTGTATAGATCATGGTGTAACACCACCAACAGCAATGGCATCTCGTATAGTTGCATCAGGTGGTGTACCACTTCCAACCGCGGTTGCAGCAGGGATACTCTCTATTGGTGATGCACATGGTGGTGCAATAGAAAAAGGTGCAAAGTTTTTACAAGATGGAATTATTAGGATGAAAAAAGAAGGTAAAAATATAGATAAAATTGCAGAAATTTTAGTAAAAGAAGCAATTACCCAGAAAAAACGTATCCTTGGTTTTGGTCATCGTATTCACACTTCTGATCCACGGACTAAAAAATTGTTTATTCTTGCAGATGAACTTAAAGTTTCAAAGGAACATATAGCTCTTTCAATGGCAATTGAAAAAGAATTAGAGAAACAAACAGGTAAAAAACTACCAATTAATGTTGATGGTGCAATAGCAGCAATTACTTCTGATATGGGTTTTGATTGGCGTTTAGGTAAAGCATTTTTTCTAATTGGTCGTGTTGCAGGTCTTACAGCTCATGTTTATGAAGAACAAACAGAGTTTAAACCTATGCGCCAGATGTTTACTGTTGATGCAGAATATATAGGATCTTCTGAAAAAGATTTACCTTAGGTGATATTTTTTATGGGAAAAACAATTATTCAAAAAATTTTGGAGCTTCATTCTAATCAAAAAGCAAATATTGGAGATATAATAGATATAAATATTGATGTTCGTGTTGCACGTGATTTTGGTGGTGCAAATGTTGTTAAGAATCTAGAAGAAAACAATCTTTCAGTTGATGATCCTAAAAAAACTTTTTTTACTTTTGATTGTAATCCAGGTGGTTGTGATCAAAAATATGCGGGTAATCAGCATATATGTCGTCAATTTGCACGTAGAAATAACATAAAAGTATTTGATATTGATAGTGGAATTGGTACACATATTGTAATTGATGAGAAAATAGCAAAAACTGGTGATACTATTGTTTCAACTGATTCTCATGCAAATATTCTAGGTGCAATTGGTGCTTTTGGTCAAGGTATGGGTGATAATGATATTGCACATGCTTGGGCTTATGGAAAGATTTGGTTTAAGGTTCCTTCTAGTGTTAAAATAGTTTTAAAGGGAAAGCCTGATGATAATGTAGCTCCTAAAGATGTTGTTCTTAGACTTTTACAGGAATTTGGTGCTAATAGTCTTCTTGGTTATTCTGTAGAATTGTATGGAGAGTATGTTAATAGTTTATCTCTGGATGGTCGTATTACTATTGCTAGTATGGCTACGGAGATGGGTGCAATAATATTACTGTTTGATTCTGATAATTTTAAAGCTGATTCTGATGCTGATTATGACAAATCTTTTACAATCAATATTTCAGGTTTAAAACCTCTTATTTCTCGCCCTGGTCATCCTGAGGATGTTGTTTCTATTGAGGATATAAAAGGTGTAAAAGTTGATTCTGGTTTTATAGGGAGTTGTACAAACGGTAGAATAGAGGATATGCGAGTAGTTGCAAAGATTCTTAAAAACCGTAAGATTGCACCCGGTAGAATATTAAAAATTGTTCCAAGTACTGATAAAATTTGGAAGCAATGCTTAAAAGAAGGTTTGATTAAAATTTTTAAAGATGCAGGTGCACTTGTAGGCTCTGCTGGTTGTGCTGGTTGTGCAGCTGGTCAAATCGGTCAAACAGGATATGGAGAAATAGCGGTTTCCTCTGGAAATCGTAATTTTGGTGGAAAACAAGGTAAAGGTAATACTTATTTAGCAAGTCCTCAGACAGTTGCAGCATCTATTGTTTCAGGTTTTATTACAACGGTTGATAAAATATCAAAGAATCCTAAGGATGTTATTATTTCTAATAATAAGAATTATCCTGTTAAACCAAAAATTGAGAAAACAGATATTCCATTAAAAATACAGGGACGTGTATGGGTTATTAAAAAAGATAATATCGACACAGATATGATTTTTCATAATAGATATCTTGCTATTACGGATAAATCTGAAATGGGTCAATATACTTTTGATAATCTTGAGGGTTACAAAGATTTTGCTAAAAAAGCAAAACCTGGAGATATTGTAGTTGTTGGTAAAAATTTTGGTTGTGGTAGTTCTCGGCAACAAGCAGTTGATTGTTTTAAAAGTTTAGGAATTAATGTTATAATAGCTGAGAGTTTTGGTGCGATTTATGAGCGTAATGCTATAAATAGTGCTATGCCAATTATGATTTCAGATGATATTTTAAGTAAAATAAATGATAAAGATGAACTTATTGTTGATTTTAAAACTGGTGAGATTTTTGATAAAACACAAAATAAAAAATATATGGGTAAACCTTTTTCAAAATCTCAACTTGATATTTACATGAGAGGGGGTTTACTTATTTAGTTTTTTTTTTAAAAATTTTGTTTAAATTAAATTTTGTTGTACCTGTAACTATCCGATCTGTTTTGAATACCCAGACGACTATAAAAATCATAATAAGTGCAAAAATACTAACGTAGATTAAACCAGCAAATACTATTAGGTAATCACCAAACAGAAGTGCTCTAGGTGCCATCATGGGATGGCTAAATGGTATACTAAAAAGTAATGCTTTAATTGTTAAAGGTAATGTGTCAAAATCTTTAAACATAGTTAGTAGCATTGGAATTATTACTAATACAGCAATAGGAAATGTTAATGTTTGTGCACTTTTGAAATTCTTTGCCAATGTTCCAAGAAACATACAAAGAGCTAAAGCTGCGACAAGACTTACAAAAACAACAACTCCGATAAGTATCATATCGATACTATTTAGACTAAGATCAAAAGATGGTGCACCATTTGTTGTGGTTTGAAGTTGGAGAGTACTTGAGAGGTAACCACTCATCCCGAACATATATATAACTACAAGTATCAAACCTACAATTGCTGCAGCGATAATTTTTCCAGCTACAATACTTGTTCGTTTTACTGGAAGAGTGAGTAATGTTTCAAGAGTTTTATTTTCTTTTTCAAGAGCCATAGATGATATAACAATTTGTCCAGCCATTATTATTATCATCATCATAATGATTGGAATAAATGTTGACTGCTGGGATAGAAACCCTGCAATTTCCCCTGGAGATATTCCTTTTAATTCTTTATTTTTGAAATATGTAGTTTCATTTCTTGTAGTTGGATTTAGTACTAATGTAGTATTAATTGAACCATTATTGCGGTTTATAAGTTCTTTTGTTATACTTGTATCAACGAAATTTATTAATGATTCAACTACTGAAGATGATATAGAATCAAGAATTCCTCCACCTTGCATAACCCAATAAATTTCAAAAATTCCATTTTTACCGTTTTCTATATCTGAAGAAAAATTTTGATTTATAACTAAAAGTGCTACTCCTTCTTTTTCTTTTAAATTATTTAGAGCCTCATTTTTATCATTTATATCATTGGAATAAAATTTTACATCTGATGTTTGATTAAAAACATTTGCTGCAATTTGTGAAAATTTACCATTATCTGAATTTATAAGTGCTATTGTTGGAGGTTCCTGAAATTCTTCTTCTATTCCACCGATAGCTCCACCCATTGAACCAAAAACCAATGCTATTATTATAATTGGTAAAAACGTTGCAGGTGTCATTAGTTCTTTTATTTCTTTTAATAATATGTTTCCTAATGAACTCATTATTTCACCACCTTGATGAATACTTCTTCAATGTTTTTTGCATTGTATTTATTCATTAGTCCAAGTGGTTTTCCTTCTTCTACAATGAGTCCATTTTCAATAAGTGCAATTCTATCACATAAATATTCAACTTCTAACATATTATGAGAACTGAGTAGTACTATTGTTCCTTTTTTTGCAGTGTTTTTAATAATATTTCTTATCTCTTGAGCATTATTTACATCGAGACCAGCAGTTGGTTCATCAAGTATTGCAAACTTAGGAGCAGTCATTAAAGCTCTTCCAACTAGTAAGCGTCGTTTCATACCTTTGCTGTATGTGTCAACTTTATCATTTATACGTGTTCCTAGATCTGCGATTTCTATTCCTTTTTCTACCATTTTTGCTTTTTCTTGCTTATAAAAATTTGCAATAAATTCAAGGTATGCTTTTCCTGTTAGATTTTTATATGCTCCAGCATCTTCTGGAAGATAGCTTATTATTTTTCTAATCATATCTGGTTTTTTTTCTAAATCTATACCTAAAACTGTTATACTTCCTGAGGTAATAGTTAATAAAGTTGATATTATTCGGAGTGTAGTAGTCTTTCCTGCACCATTTGGACCTATTAATCCAAATATTTCTCCTTCATTTATATCAAAGTTAATTCCTTTTACTGCTATTAAATCTCCATAATTTTTAACTAAGTTTTTAACTTCAACTGCAGTCATATCTTTCTCCCAAAATTTTTTTAATATGTTTTTACAGCTGTTCCAAAAGCAATTATTTCTGCTGCTCCAGTCATAACTTGTGATGTAGCATAACGCATTCCAATTATTGCATCTGCACCTAGTTTTTCTGCATCTGAAATCAATCTTTGCATAGCGGTTCTACGTGCTTCTTCCATAAGTTCTGTATATGATTTAGATTCACCACCAATTAGGTTTCTACCTACAGCTCTTAAATCTTTACCTAGGTGTTTCATTTGAACGCAACATCCAAATACTACACCAAGAACCTCTTTTACTTCACGACCAGGTATATTATCTGTTGTTAATACCATCATTTTAATTATCCCTTCAATATTTTTTATTTATAAATATATCCACATTTACTACAACTATATGTTTTTCCATCAAATCTAAGTTTTGGATTACCACATTCTGGACAATTTCCTAGAACTCGTTCCTCAAGTATCCGTATTCTTTTTAATTCTCTTTCTGCAAGTTGAGATAGATTAATCCATGGATTTTTTTTCCACCACTTCCAGATTTCATCAGCAAGTGTTATTGTTACTTTTTTCATTTTTTTACTCCTATTTCAAAATTGTTTTCTTTCAAATACATACATTGATGTGACCATTAGAATAGTAGCTATTACTATGGCAATTATTGATGTTAATAATAACATGTTATCAAATTCAATAAAGGATGTTATTATTACAGGTAAAAGATTAACAAACTGACCAAAAAATAATGCTATAAGAACAGCTAACAAAATTGAAGGAGATAAAACTCCTATAAAAATCCCGAATCCACATGCCACTGCCATAATAGAAGCTGTTGAAATTAAATCATTAGATAATCCTGGGAGTACCATACCAATTTCTATATAGTCAATTAAAACTCCAACTAACAATGAAATTATAACTGCAACTATTACACATATATAAACTGAGAAAAACTTTGCTACAAGAAAGTACCATCTTTTTACAGGGCGTATCATGAATAAATCATATACTTTCTGTTCTTTTTCATGTATAATTGAAACAGTTATCACTATAGATGTTATTATTCCTCCGAAGGAAGAGATTAATAATGAAGCAATAGTTGTTCCAGGTAATAGTCCTTCACCAATTAGTTTTTGACCAAAATATCCAACAATAGTAAAAATTATAAAAAGCGTCCAAAGAGAAATCATAGCTTTTGACTTGTAAAAACCCTTTAATTCATCATAAAAAAGTAAGGCAAGACTCAACTTTTTACCCCCTTTCTAAGATAATATTGATATACTTCATCAAGAGAAGGAGTTACTGGGTTAATACTTCTGATACGACATTCATTTTTTAGTAAATTTTGTATGATGTTATGAATTACCTCATCATAATTTGCATTTTTATCAATATTAACTAAATAATTTTCGTATGATTTTTCTAAGATTTTTTGTACACCTGAAATTTTACTTATTTCCTTAAATTTTTCAGATTTTTTAGAAAAAACTATCTCAATTTGTTTTTCTCTTATAAATTCTGATTTTAGTTCGTCAATAGTTCCAATTTTTAAGATCTGTCCCCAGTCTAGTATACATATTTTTGTAGCGACGTCTTGTACATCGCTAAGTATATGTGATGAAAAAAATACTGTCGTTCCGTTTTTACTAAGATCTTTGAATATTTGTTTAACTTTGTATCGACTTTCCGGGTCAAGTCCTTCCAATGGTTCATCAAGAATTAGAAGACTAGGATTATGTAGAATAGCTTGGATAATTCCAACTTTTTGAATTGTTCCTCCAGATAACTGATTTATTTTTTTATTTTTTTGTTTACCTATATTCATTAATTCTAATAATTCATCTATTCTAGGTTGGATACTATTTTTTTGCATACCTGATAGTTTTGCAAATGTTGTTAATGCATGATTTAAAGTTCTCCATTGTTGAAATGCAACTTGTTGAGGTAAATATCCTATGAATTTATGGGCTTGTTTTTTTTGCTCTGGCATTTCATATCCATTGATAAAAACTTGTCCACTTGTTTTATTTAAAAGTCCAACTAATATCTTTATTGTTGTGGTTTTACCTGCTCCATTTGGTCCAATGTATCCAAAGATTTCTCCTTTTTTTATATTAAAAGAAACATTATTTAATGCTAGAATATCTTTATATTTTTTAGATAAATTATCTATTTGGACAATTGATTTGTTTGATGTAGAGCTTTTATTATTTTCAAATGATATTTTTCCAATAGCAGAGCATGACGGACATGAGACAGTTATTGTTTCACCAGGTTTACTAGTAACTGTAGTTATTTCACCGCATTTTTTGCATTTAATTTTTTTCTCCATATGTCTTATCCCGTTGGTATTTCAACTATTAAACCGATTAATACGAGTATGATACCAGTTATTAAGGCAACAATTGCTTTTAATCTTGGTCCACCTGGTGCATTAATAATTCTTGTGAGTATTGGTACAAAGAATGATATTATTCCAATTAAGGCTACTAGCGATCCAATAATTATTAAAACTAGGTTTACTCCTTCCATTTAAATTCCTATTTTAGTTTGACCGCTGTACCATATGCTAGTATCTCTGCTGCAGCACCCATTATACTAGAAGTCATAAAGCGTACGTTTATTATTGCGTCTGCACCTAATTTCTCTGCTTTTTGCTCCATTCTTTTTAAAGCTATTTCTCTTGCTTCTGCTAGCATTTCTGTATATTCTTTGATTTCTCCACCAACAAAGTTTCTAAATCCTGCTACAATGTCTTTTCCAACATGTTTTGCTTGTACTGTGTTTCCTCTTACTAATGCTAGTACTGATGATATTTCTCTTCCTGGTACAAATTCTGCATTTGTCATTATCATGGTTCAAAATCCTCCTTTGGAATTTCTTCTTTTCTTTTTTTCATATCTTTTTTTTGTTCAAAGAAAACTGATATTAATAGATATATTACACCAATAATTATTGCAATTATTCCTATTATCACTACTATTGGAACAGTTGCAATATCTATGTCTTGTAGTGCTTGTATCGCTGAATATAGATATATAAGTATTATTCCTGCTATTAATAGCAATACTCCTATTGCTTGGCCTTTTTTCATATTTTTTACACATCCATATACGTTTTAAGACGTATATACACGTGTAAGTATAAATAGTTATCTATTTTGTAGGCTTTGCACG
>JBFEOQ010000012.1:0-38566 GCA_041550515.1 Thermoplasmatota archaeon
AACGATATTACTATAAATTATATCAGTAAATTCTATACGTTTTAAAAAACCTATATTTTTTCTATACTTCATATTAGAAGATACTGTTTTAAATTATACAAGAAAATTTTAAAATTATCTTAAAAGTTAAAATAATCAAGTAGAAATTAGTTTATTATTTTATAATTTTTATATATTTTACGCCCGCATCGGGATTCGGTCGATGTTTGGGACCATTTTTTTGATTATATTAAGAGTTATATTGATAACTTGTATTATTTATATAAGGAAATAATATGGGCATAATTCCATGGTATTAATCCATGTACTCGTTTCCACTTTTTCCACATAAGGCATTTCTAAAATGTAATCTCTCAATTCGCATAAATGTTGAAAATTTTTTACCACTATTATTGAAATTAAATCATATTTACCGACTAACTTTGATGCTACAATTACGCTTGGAATTTTTATTATTTCTTCAAGAACTTGTGATGAATATGCTGGTTTTACATCAACTCCAAAACGAGCAATAAATGAATAGCCAATTTTTATAGGATTAATTATAACTGTTGAACTAACTATAATTCCTTGTTCTTTAAGCCGTTCAAACCTGTTACTTATTGTATCAGGAGATACGTCTATTTTTCTTGCAATTTCTCTAAATGAGATTCTTGCATCTTTTTTTAACATTTCAAGAATAGTAATATCAATATTATCCAATTTCATAAATTGTCACCTATTCAAATTCAAAGTTTTTTGGACATAACAGGGGTTTATCGACAAATATTCCTACATCAGCGCTTTTTACTTGTGGAAAATCTTCAATTTTATCTTTTGTTATCCCAATTTGTTCGATGTCTTCTAATAAAAATATTGCTTCTATATCATATTGTCCGATTGATTTCGTAACAACACATAATCCCTTCATTTTTTTAATCATGTTGAGAACTGAATCGGAGAATTTTTGGACCACTTTAACCCCAATTATAACCAAGTTTCCCTGACCCATTTTTTTAGGATCAACAACAATTGTACTCCCTTTTATTACTTTATTTTCTATCAGTTTATTGTATCTATTTTTCACTGTATCTGTTGAAATATTACATTGATTTGCAATTTCTTTAAACGGAGTTCTTATATCTTTTTGCAGTGTTCTCAAGATTGAAATATCTATTTCATCTAAATTTGTATTTTCCATATATCGTCATTCTCCAACTTAATTTCTGTTAAAAGTATGTTTTTTTATTTAATAATTCTTTCTTTGTCGTTATTTTTATAGAAAAATTTATAATTTTTACTATATTTCTACATTATTTGTTTAATTTAAAAAAATTTTGCATTAATTGTCCGAAAAATATTGAAAATATAGGACATAATGACAATTTTTATAAATATAAAATAGTTAACGATGTTTAGTTGAATAATAATTTAAAATCTTTGAGGTGATACTTGTGAACTTGACACCAGAAAAATGGTTAGAAAAATTCGAAGAAGAAAAAAAAGCAGATGAGGTTTTTTTAATAATCGGAGAAAAAGAATATACACCCAGACAAATAGCTTCTATGGATTATGTTTTTTGGAAGCAAGTTGTAAAATCTGTTTAATATTATGTCAATTAAGATAATAGTAACAGGTGGAACATTCGATAAGGAATATAATGAACTTAACGGTGAGTTATATTTTAATAAAACACATGTTTCTGAAATGCTAAAGTTAGGACGGTCAAGAGTTCAACTTAAAATTGTTACATTGATGATGCGTGATAGTTTACATATGAATAATTCTGATGTAAAGGATATAATGGATGAATGTCAAAATTCTGAAGAGGATAAAATTCTGATTACGCATGGTACTGATAAAATGTCTAATACTGCGAAGGTTTTAGGACAATCCATTAAAAATAAAACAGTTGTACTTACTGGTGCAATAATTCCATATGCGTTTGGTAGCTCTGATGGAATGTTTAATTTAGGTAGTGCTTTAGCTTTTGTTCAAACCTTACCATATGGAGTTTATATTGCTATGAATGGAAGATACTTCCACTATAATAATGTGAATAAAAATAAACAAAATGGAAATTTTGAAGAAATTAATTTAAAACAAAAAAATAGGAATTAGATATGAAATGTCCATTGGATTCATACTAATTAAAGCAGCTCCTACACTTGAACATGAAGTATATAATAATTTATCAAAAGTAAGAGAAATAATTGATTTACAACCTCTTTTTGGAGAATATGATCTAATAGCTAAAATCGAAACTGAAGATTTTGAAAAACTTGGTGAAATAGTAATAAATAACATAAGGTCTGTAAAAGGAGTAATAGATACAAAAACATTAACAGGGACAAATTTCTGACTATAAGAGACTTACAATTTAGACTCCATTTTAGGGTTTAAATCTTTTTTTTTAACCACAAAAAAACAAAGATAATAAAAATGATAGCTTTTCTCCTGTCAATAAATCATATAAATTTTTGGCACGCCCGCATCGGTCATGTTTGCTAAAGGTTAAATGCCCTAAAAATAAAAAACAAGATTTAAACTTGCTTTTACTGGTAAAAAATACAGGTTTTCTACTGTAAACAAGTTTTTTACAAAAGAAATAAAAAATAATTCATTTATTCGTCCAATAAAAATTAGTTATTCCAACAATTATTAAGATTATACCAAAAACTGTTGCATACCAATGTGCCCATTCTTTATTAAAAATATAATCAATAAATGATAAAATGATAATAATGAGACCTGCGAAAATTGATGTGAATGAAATTAATTTTGATGTTTTCATCAAAAAAATAGATAATATCGTTAATAGATAAAGTTTTGGTATCAATTAAAAACTTTCTCACGACGAAATTTGAACTCGTTTTAACCAGTATAAAAATCGATTTTCCATCCTGTCAATAAACCATGTAAATATTTAGCACGCCCGCATCGGGATTCGAAACTCTAACTTACTAGTATGAAATTAGGTTTTATATCTGTTGATTCTTCATTAAATTTTGATACTTCGAATCAATATAAATTAAATTATTGGAGACGAGATTTGAACTCGGCTTTACCGGTAAAAGTTTATTCAAAACTCGTCTTGTCTGATGGATGTGAGGATAATTGAATATACTAATTTTATAATAGAATACTAATGTGCTTTTGTATTTTCTAGTTAGCCACTCTTTTTTTATTTAAAGGTATTTGTTTTTTCAAGGAAATAATTTATCCAAGCTTCTCTAACAGATGGTATCGTTTCATTTTCAATAAGCTTTAATATATTCTCATGTTCTTTTGTCTTGACCATTTTTCTCAGGGCCGAATAAGTAATATTAGTGTCCTTTTTTTTAACTGGAGGGGAAGTAGCGTGAAAAAATTTTCTTAACCAAAATTTCTTTTTTTGCTTTATATCCTTTTTCATTAAAATACTCCTTTCTTTGTGTTTTTTGAGTTGTTTTATTAACCTTTTAAATCATCAACAAATATGCTAGTTGACTTTTTATTAGATTCTTAATATATTAATTTCCGATTCTTTCTTGAATCCATTTTTTTTTAAGTTTTATAGTAATATCTTCCATGATTTGTTACAACCCTGATTTTTGTAACCAAGGATTATTCCAGATTAATAATAGAAGAAAGAGTGAGAGTAGTTGGTTAATTCTTCCTCTTTGTGGTTTACTATATATTCTCTCACGTTGTCTAAGCAATTGTGAGGTTTATTTCAATTGATGAGACATTTGAGTCTCTGCCTTCTTCGTTGGTCACGCTTTCGGTGCTAATGATAATGTCTTTTACTTTCGCATTTTTTATAAACCTGTTATGCACGATTTCTGCGGTATCCACTGCTGTACTAATTGATCTTCCTCTAGCTTTTAAGATGACTTCCTTTGAACCGTTTCCATTGAACTGTGTTACTACTGCTAGAACATAGCTCATCGGTGGTTTCTTTCCAATATAGATTACATTTTCATCTATTCTCTTTTCTTCAGTTGTTCTTTTTTTAGTTGTTTTTTCTGTCATTTTTTTCCTCCGTTTTTTTATGTGTTTATCTGCAATCTTGACTTTTAATCAAGATTGCATTATACTATTATATAGTTCCCAACTACACTTTTAAATTGTTTTCAATTTTTTAACATTGGTCGCTCGTTGCCCACGATCAGAATCTTCGATTTCGTATTCAACTTCATCTCCTTCATAGAGACCTGCTCCCATTGGTATAGCTGTTCTGTGGACAAAGACATCCTTTTTGTCTTCGTTTGATATAAATCCAAATCCTTTCATATCATTGTACCATTTTACAATTCCTTTCATATGTTTATCACCTCCTCAGACTATGAGGTCTGGAATGATTAAAAGATCGAAAAATAAAAAATCTCAAAAGTTCGAAAAAACGAAATCGTGAAACTAATATCTTTATTCTTTTCTGTTACTGCTAACGATGTATTATCTTAAATAGTTATCTATAAAGAATATAACATTGTTTTTCGTGCATAATGGTTTTTTATTACCATTTCATTTTCATTCTTTCAGCATCTTTGTCTTTTTTATCAGTATCTACCTTCACTTTCATCAAGTAATCCTCTATGCACAATTGACAAATAGCAACAATTTCTAATTCATTGTCACTTCTTATATAATGAATTATTATGTTATTAGATTTAAAAACTTTTGCACATCGATTCCATATATATTACAGTTATTTCACCTTATTTTTGAAAGAGAATTTTCGATATTTAAAAACGAGATGGATGGTAGGAAGCAAAAACGAATTCAATCATCAGATGCAGATGACTTTCGAATAGCATTTTTTACAAGAGCAGATGGATGAGTTAACTTACTTAACGCTGAAAACTAAGAAAGTGAGATACTCAAAATATTAAGGACTATTGCATCGTCCAAATCTCTTTTTTTAGAGGTAAAAAATACAATCAAGGCTTACTTTTTTTGTTTGAAAATCAGAAGACATCAATTATATCTGGAAGAAATTTTTTCCTACTTAATAAAATAGATTGAGTTCTTCCGTATCTATATACAACATCAGATTTTTCATTTTGTATCTCCCAAGGTTTTATTATTAGTAAATCTCCTGCGCGTACCCTTATTCTTCTCATTTTCCCAGGTATTCGAGCCATCCTTGATTTTCCATCTGCACAGACTGCATTTATTCTTGAACCACCCAAAAGCTTATCTGCAATAGCAAACATCTCTTTTTTATTCTTTTTCGGCAATGGCAATCTTATATATTCTTCGTCAGTTTCTTGTGTTTTGTTCATATTATCACAATCCAATTAAAATGAATCACTACATTACTTTTAACGAACTAAAAAGATACATCGAGGTATCAGTGTGGGAAAAACCCCTTTAAAAGGCAATAATATCAGATTAGTTTTATATTTAATGATAGGGCTGATAGTATTTATGTCTTTTTATTGTTAAAAATATTTTGTCAAAATAAGATTTTAAATATCTTATATCTCCTGATTTTTTTAGAATAAATCTACTAAAAGGATAAGATACTGATAAAAGAAATTGTAAAGATTGTTAAGCATAAAAAGAAACAAAAAAATAAAAAAATGGCAAGTACGATATATTGAACTAGGAATGTTAAATATTCCCAATGATGGAAAAATTAAGAAGAAAGGGTAAAAACATATAAAGAAACCGGAAATGCCCACCCATATAAAAATCACACCACGCGCTAGGCAGAAATAATTATTAGTTTTCATCATCTTTTTATCTTTCTAATATTGTGAGATTGATTTTTACTCACATAATGCAGATGGAAAAAATCAGATAATTATTTTAAAAGAAATTTCACTCTTTCTTTATTTTATAATTATCTAATGCTAGATACGAACTCTCTTTTCAATGATTGTATACATCAATATCAAAATATGGGGAGAAGAATCAGGGGCTTGGAGATGGGATGCATATTATAAAATAAAACCCCATTTCTTCCCTATTTATTATTGTAAATGTTTAAGAGTATTGAGTTGGATTTTTTATATATCACCTCGACAACCACAAATAAAGATATTACATAATTATATTTAAAGTTATTTATTATTATATTATATTATGTTTTTTTTATTAAACTTATTTTCTTGTATTTAAAAATATTTAAAAATGAATAATGAGAAAAAATAATAATGTTGAAATATGTAATTGTACATATGGCGGAGTGATTTTTATGGCTAGAAGAACAACAATAAGTCTATCAGATGAAGAGCTTAAACAACTTAGAGAATTAGCTAAAAAGGAACATCGACCTATTAGCCGTCAGATCATTTACATGATGCATTTTTATTTAAAAGAAAAAAAGGAAAAATAATTTATTAGGTTCTTTTTTAAAAATGTAAGATGCTATTTTAATTTAGTGCAAATATAAATTGCTCATGGATGTATTTAAAGTTATGTACAAATTTATTAATAGTATAGACTCATTACATAACAGTATATAATTTTACATAATGGTAGTAAAAGTTATAGCGAGATCGTATAAGAGGAAAAAATATATGAATACAAGAACAACAATCAGTCTTTCAAGTGAAGAGCTTAAACAACTTAGAGAATTATCTAAAAAGGAACATCGACCTATTAGCCGTCAGATTATCTGCATGATGGAGTTTTATAAGAACCACGGATGAAGGAGTTAAAAAATGGGAGGAATTTGTAGATGTATTTATTGTGGACGAAAATTCATTAGTGAAGAGATTTTAAAGGATCATATGATAAAATTTGGAACACATTAGTAAACTTGATCTATTGACATACGACTATAATTGATACTAATATGTTTAAAATAGGGAGAAAAAAATGAAAAATAAAAAAATATATAATGACTGGATGAACGATTTGGAGCTACCTAAAACTAATGAATGGCAGAAAAAAATTAAATTATCACATACCACGGCAATTAATAAATAAAAAAAAAGAAATTTAAAAATAAAGTTTTATTAAAATTATATATATCAACATTTATCTTTTTATCTATATTTTACTGTTCTAAATCTTCTGTAGTGATGATATTTGTATATACAATAGTATAAGATTTAAATAAAGAGGGGGCGTAAAATTCCATATTAATTTGGGAAGGATGCAAAAAAAAAGATTACAACTTAATTATTTAAAATTAAATACAAAAAGACGATGTAAGCTAATTCAAGCATATATTATGATGAATATGTATCCAGGAACATATAATAAAGCACTTGATGAGATTAAAAAAATTAACAATGTAGAAAAAACAAACACTCAGATTATTGAAAAAGAATGCAACTCATTATTATGTTGTAAACCTTCTTTGGCACAATAGATCTTTAGTATTTTACTAGTAAATAACTGTTCAAATCCCTCCTACATAATTTTTATAAAAAAAATCAATGGTTATGTAAATTATTTTACCCAAACCTAGATTATTATTTGATACTAGTAAAATCTTACTCTAGGGGTTTATATAAAACTCGACAAAAACATTATTATTGTTCATAATACTAGTTTTTGTCCATTTTTATATAATTCACCTAGAAGTGATTCATGATAAATTCCCTAATCTTTTTATGATTACCCAAACCTCTGACGATATATTTTGTCGCTTTGACTATTTGTGCATCAAATAATCTTGTTACAATCAACCCAACAATAAATATTAGCACACCCATGACAACTGCCAAAACAAAACCTATTTGGCCAAAGAACATTACGTAAAAGAATGTGACGATCCCGCCTAGCAGTGATATAATAGCAGCCCTGATAATAAAATAAAGTCTCTGCAACCACGTAGAAAGTAACAATGCCTGTATCACCGCTCTTTTTTCTATAACACGTTCAGCTCCAGATGGAACACTTTCTATCTCGCGAAATAAGTTTTTTGTATAATCAAGATCTGATAATTGCAATATCTTTTTTGCATATTTAGCTTCTGTTAAATCCTTAGACTTTGCGGTTTCAAGCTCCACCATAATCCTCTGAGATATCTTTGATATGTCGTCCTCTATCATAGATAATTTTTTCC
Source organism: Thermoplasmatota archaeon (assembly GCA_041550515.1). Lineage (GTDB taxonomy): Archaea > Thermoplasmatota > E2 > DHVEG-1 > DHVEG-1 > PFL35. Next base: position 7,988 of record JBFEOQ010000012.1, read on the forward strand.
CAATTTTTTTCATTTAGTCTACAACATCCATTTGCATTTACTATGATCCAAGTCCCAAAAATAACATTTATCTTCTATACAATCTTGAGGTTCTCTAGTAATAGATACCATTGGGCATTTCATTTTATTCCTCCAAAGTTGTGTTTATTAATTTCTAAAATAGAAACGTGCTATTTCAGTTTATTAATTATTTTTATCATCTCGTTTATTTTTTCCCTCCTTAAAACCTACGATTTCATAACTGCCTTTTCAGTGTGGCTATATATTTTTTAATCTTCTACGTTTCTTTTTTCTGAATAATCCGCATATTCATCTTCTTCTTCTTTTTCTTCGTCTTCTTCTTCGTCAAGGATTTTATCTTTTTGTATCCTTTTCTTTTCTTCTTTCTGCGTTTCTTCGTATTTTTCTTCTTCTTTTCTTAGTATTCTTACTCGTTTTCTGCTCCTTTCATCTTCATCTGTTGGATATTTTTCTTCTTTCATTTTTTTCCCCCTTAAATCTATTTGAAATAACTCTTCGTCTGCTCCCCTTCTTCTATTTTTTCTTCTTCTCTCTTCCTTTTTTTATTTCTTCTATTTATGTCTCCCTCTTTTCTATATTTATATTTATTCTTGTCGCTACTCATTTTTTTTCCCACACCTACCATTTCCTTTTCATTTTCATTCTTTCAGCATCTTCGTCTTTTCTATTAGTATCTAACTTTGTTTTTTGTAAGTACCCATCTATGCATAATTTACAAATAGTAATAATTTCTAATCCTTTTTCACCTGTTGTATAATGAATGGTTATGTCCTCTGCCTGACAAACTATACCGCATTTATTACATATATATTTCATTTAATTCACCATATTTTTCTTATTATTTTTTATATAAAAATTCATCATATTAACTATTTGTCTGCTATATGGCCTTTCTTATTCTTTCGCAAGTTTTTAATTAGTTTGTTTTCTTTTTTTGTTAGGCATATATTCATTTTAATTCTTTTTTTTCATGCTTTACACAAACATGTAATAACTTTACATCTTTATATGCCTTTGTACATAATGATATATAACACCTACTACATACTACTATCATCCGACAAATTTAGGAAGGAAGAAGTGAAATCAATTATGATAGACAGAGAATTTTCGGTCTTTGAAAACGAAAAGGACTATAGGCTACGAAAACGACTTCAATTATTAGAAGCAAATGACTTTCGAAAAGCAAAATTTACAAGACTAGATGGTTGAGTTATACATTTAACTCTGAAAAATAAGAAAAAATGATAATGCTAACTACAGAAATAATATTTTTAAAGGAACAGTTGATTGACGATCCCTGAAAATACAACTCATTCAATCAGAGAGTCATCTACGTATTTCGATTTTATATATACACTTGTAATAAGGATGTGAGTTATATTAATTATTTCAAAAAATGACAGGAGATCATATGTATAAATGCTGTTTCTCAAGATAAGGATTCAATCGTATCACACGTTCTCGCCTCTCACTATTTTTTATATTTATAGTGCTTTTTAAGTATTTATCAGTCATTTCTATCTCTTCGTATTTTGCAAAGGATTTCTACCGATGATATTGCAGATAGAAAAAACCTTATGAATTTATTTTAAATTTTTTTAAGAGAGAACTTGTTTCTTGCTTTAATTCTTTTTATAGTCGGTATAATTATACCACGAAAACCTTCATTTATGACAAAATTAATATCACTCGTTGACCAAGCAGATTCTGCAACGCAACCAATATTACATGTTTTACAATTGTTGTATCGAGTGTATATTTTCTGTATGTGTTTTGACTTCCATACCTGTAATAATCGTTGTTCATGTAGGTTAACTTGATGGTCATTTAAGAAAAGACAAGGTGTTATTAAAAAACCTCTATGATCTATTTGTATACATTTCCATGGATTACATTTATAGTCAAAATCACCTAATTGATTGATATATCGTGTTGAATTGCTAATAGGGTATAAAGATTTATGATCCAAAATTACTTGTTTTTCATACTGTATTTGTTTTTGTGTTGGAATAAATTCTTTAGCAGTTGAGCCACCATTTGGGTCTATTAAATTAAAAGATATTGTATCCATGTTAAGTTTGTCAAAAACCATATGAATTATTTCATGGATTTCCTCTGCATTTTTATTACTTATAGTGACTAAAGCGCTCACTTCGGTTTGTGCCTTTAATGTAATCAAGCCATTCATGAGTAAATGGATATTTTGTTTAATCTGCTTTAACCAATCTATGCCTCTAATTTCAATATACATTTCTGGGTTTATAGTGTCTAGAGAAATTCCAATAAAATCGAAATTTTCTGCTATCTTGTCTATATGATCTTTATTGAATAAACTTAAATTTGTAACAACCATAGTAACGAGACCATGCGATTTTGCATGAGATGCTAGTTCAAATAAATCTGAACGAAGGAAAGGCTCGCCTCCACTAAAAGTTAATGTTACAACACCTATTTTTGCTATATCAGTGATGATCCTTTTCCATTCTTCAGTTGTTAGTTCATTTTCTCTTTTACTTTTCCACATATCACAATATTTACATCGAGAATTACATAATGTAGTAATGGTAAGGTATGCATAGGTTGGTCGTTTGACAGAAGGACCTATATAGTTATATGCATAATTTTTTATGAACTTCAGACCATGTGATTTTTTCATGTATTTACCTCTATTGCATTGAAGGCGTTCCCGTAATATTATTAATATTTCTTAATTTTTTTTATTCCCGAAATGAACGAGGTCTATACTCTAACATCCACCCACATTTTTTACAATATTTCATGATTACCTCTTTTCTATCTATCTTGTTTGTTGGCGGAGTGCTTTACGACATTTTTCTAACTCTTTAAGCACCCTAAGATGTTCTTCAATGAATTCACCATAATTCCCGCCGAATTTACCATAGATTTCCTTAAATTTTTTATCACCATTCATTTTTATCATCCTTTTCTTGTTACGAGTGTTTTATAGAACTTGCAACGGATATTGTTGCAGTAATATATGAATTTAAATCTTCCATGCTGCGTTATTGTATATCAACATTCTTTACAAATCCTTTTTTTCATTTAGTCTGCATCCATTTGCATTTACTATGGTTAAATTCCTAAAAATAGCACTTATCTTTTATACAATCTTGGGTTTCTATATTAATAGATACCATCGGGCATTTCATTTTATTCCTCCAAACTTAAATCATAAAAACAATATGGACCTAGCCTTTTACCCCATATATTTAATTCGGCTATTTCAAATTCTTTTTTACACAGCTGACATTTCATTTATTTTCCCGCTCTCGATATTAAATATTTATTTCTTTAAAAAACCAACCCTAACAAAGGCAGGATAAAAAGATGTTGAAAAACATGAATCATCCATCGCTAGACATTTTTTTCTTTTCTCTTCTTCTTACGTGCCTTTCTTTCCTTCTTTGTTAAAGGCCCAGGTTTCTTACCTGGAGATATATCTCTTTTGCCCTTGGATTTATTCATTTCACCTTCCTCCTTATTTCATAACATTTGTTATTTTATTACCCTTAATTCTGAATCATTATGAATTAACTATAAATAAAAATAACTTCTTAGATAAGTTTTTTTAATTACCATTTCCTTTTCATTTTCATTCTTTCAGCATCTTCGTCTTTTCTATTAGTATCTAACTTTGTTTTTTGTATGTACCCATCTAAGCATAATTTACAAATAGTAATAATTTCTTATCCTTTTTCACCTGTTGTATAATGAATTGTCACGTTATGTTCTTGAATAATCTTGCCACATCGATTACATATATATTTCATTTATTTCATCTCATCTTTCTTATTATTTTTAATATAGAAATTCGTCATATAAACTATTTGTCTACTGTATGGTCTTTCTTCTTCTTTCGCGATTTTTTTAATGAGGGTATTTTCTTCTTTTGTTAAAGATATGTTCATTCGTATTCTTTTTACCATCTTTTACACAAACATGTAATAACTATATATCTTTATATGCTTTTATACACAACTATATATACTTCCTACTGTATACTACTATCATCCGATAAATTTTGGATAGGGCAGATGAAATCAATGAATATGGACAGAGAATTTACAACCTTTGAGAACGAGATGGATTGGAGGAAGCGAAAACGACTTCAATTATTCGAAGAAGATGACTTTCGAAGAGCAAAATTTACAAGAGAAGATGGATGAGTTAACGTAATTAACTCTGAAAACTAAGAAAGTAAGATAATCGAAATATCAAGGACGATATAATTGTCTAAATCTCTTTTTTAGGAGGAAAAATATGGTAAAAATTAGTAGATGTATCTATTGTGGACGAAAATTCACTAGTGAAGAGATTTAAAGGAGCACATGATTAAATTTGGAATACATGTTTAAAATGGTCCCAGCCAACAACCGAATCCCGATGTAGGTATGATTTTACTTTTAGGATCAAGAGAATTGATTATTATTTCTCTCAAATAGATGTTCAAATACAACAAAGTCGATACATTTCAAATCATCCAATAACGTTAAAAATGAACTAAATCATGTATTTACCAGTAAAATATTGGTTTTCTTCTATTGACGCCTGCATCAAGAACACATGTCCGAGGTTACATATCCAATCAATTAGATCTCAAAGTAAATGTAATCCAATTTATAATTATGTTTCAATCGAGAAGGGAGCAGGTATATACTAGTAAATTTTATTGACAACTGATTCATACAAGGAATTTGCATTTTGTGTTTATTCCCAACTAATCATATTATATACAAGATACTCCTATTACACACACATGGTTGACGATTATTTAGAAAAATCAGATTCAAAACTTAAAAAAATCCAAAGCATATTGGTTGCAATCGGAGGTAATGAAGATAAAGAAAAGGATTTGGATGTTCTTAAACAAACCGTTTTGTTAGCTAATAAGAAAGAACCATTTATTGAGTTAGTTACTACAGCAAGCAGTATGCCTAAAGAGAGTGGTGCAAATTATATTGCAGCCTTTGAAAAGATCGGTGTAATAAATGTTAAAATCATGGATATCAGAACAAGAGAGCAGACGCGCAATCCAGAATATATAGAACGACTCAAGAATGCAGATGTCATCTTTTTCACAGGTGGAGACCAACTAAAAATAACCAGTATCCTCGGCGGCACCCTTGTTTTGGAAAATATTAAATCACGTTATTTTAATGAGAAATGTATTATTGCCGGAACAAGCGCTGGGGCATCAGCTATGTCAGAAACCATGATCTACGAGGGTGAAAGTAGCGAAGCCTTGTGTAAGGGTAAGGTGCAACTCACATCAGGTATAGGTTTGGTTAAAAATGTTGTAATAGACAGTCATTTCATAAAACGGGGACGATTCAGCAGGTTAATGGAAATCGTAACGACCAACCCGGGAAATATCGGATTGGGCCTTGGAGAAGATACTGGTGTGGTGATTCGTCAAGGTTATCTATTTGAGTCAATAGGAAAGGGACTTACTGTTATATTTGATGGGCAGAACATCAAATATACAAATATTTCTGATATTCAAATAGGGGAGGCTATAGCCGTTGAGAATGTGTGTGTGCATACCCTTACAAAGGGTCATGGATATAACATGTTGACAAGGAAATATATGACTCCTTCTGAAATGGGGGGTTAAAATATTAAAATCCTGGAGTTACGTGCACTTAGGGGACCAAACCAATATAGTAGGCATCCAACAATATATATGGAGCTTGATATTGGTAAGTACGAATCCCTACCATCAAACAAGGTCCCAGGTCTTTATAAAAGAATTACAAATCTTATCCCAACTTTAAAGGAACACAGGTGTTCCAGGGGTTACGAGGGGGGATTTCTTGAACGTGTTAAAGAGGGAACATGGGCAGGACATATTGTAGAACACGTGGCTATTGAACTTCAATGCTTGGTTAAGCTTGAGGTTGGTTTTGGAAAAACGATAGATTCAGATAGAAAGGGTATCTATAAGGTGGTTTACAGATATAGAGATGAGGCAGTAGGGTTAAAAGCGGGTGAGATTGCCGTGGAAATCGTCGAATCACTTTTCACAGGTAAAGATTATGATATCCCGAGCAAGATCCTCGAATTAAAAAAGATTCGTGATAGACATCTCTTTGGTCCTACAACCCAGTCCATAGTGGATGAAGCAAAAAAAAGAGGGATCCCTTTTATAAGATTAAATTCCGAGAGTTATGTGCAGTTGGGTTACGGGGTTTATCAGAGGCGAATTCAAGCAGCGATGTGTGACAATACATCTGCTATCGGGGTTGAGATAGCAGATGATAAAATGCTTACCAAAGAGATACTTAGAAACGAGGGCATACCAGTTCCAGATGGTGATATCGTTCGAACCATCAAGGAGTCATTAAAGCTGGCAGATGGAATAGGCTACCCTGTGGTAGTAAAACCATTGGTGGGAAATCATGGACGTGGAATAACGGTAAACATTACAAATCCAAAGGACCTGAAGATTGCTTTTACGAATTCAAAAAAGATCCACGATACTGTGATAATCGAAAGGTTCCTCGAAGGTTACGATCACAGGATACTTGTTATTAACAACAAATTCACAGCAGCCGCTAGACGTGAACCGACTCCATTAATTGGAGATGGAAAATCAACGATCACAGAGCTCATTGAAAAAGTCAATCAGGATCCACTTAGGGGCATTGGGCACGAGAAGATATTAACAAGACTTGAAATTGATAATATGACAATAAGACTCCTTAAACAAAAGGGGCTTAAACTAGATTCAGTTCTTGAAAAAGGAGAAAGATTATTTCTAAAATCTACAGCAAATCTTAGTATGGGGGGAGTAGCAGTTGATGTAACGGATGAGGTTCATCCAGTAATACGGTCAATGGCTGAAAGAATATCTCAAATAATCAATCTCAACATCATTGGAATTGACGTCATAGCCAAAAACCTGCGGAAACCACTTACGAGCGATCAGGGTAGTGTTGTCGAGGTGAATGCAGCACCTGGTTTTAGAATGCATCTTAAACCCTTTGAAGGAAGACCAAGAAATGTATCAAAACCTGTAATAGACATGCTTTTTCCACCGGGTTCAAAATACACATTGCCAATTATAGCTGTGACTGGAACTAATGGAAAAACAACGACGGTCAGCCTGATTTCACATATCCTTAAATGCTGTGGAAAGGTGGTTGGAACGGCATGTACCGAGGGAATAATCATTGAAAATCAAACGATATTTGTTGGGGATTATTCTGGACCAGATGGGGCAAAGACGATATTAAAAGAATCCTCTGTTGATCATGTTGTTTTAGAGGTGGCAAGAGGAGGCATCATTCGTAGAGGCCTAGGATTTGAGGAATGCGATGTTGGAGTATTTCTTAATATCTCAAATGACCACCTGGGAGACGGTGGAATAAAAACTATCGAAGAACTCGCAGAACTCAAGGGTATTGTTGTGGAATCGGTAAAAAAGGACGGATATGCGGTACTTAATGCTGATTATCCCCATATTTTAAATAAAATAAAGAACTTAAAATGTAATATAATTTTATTCTCCACTGATTGTAATATTCCAGCTCTTAATAAACATCTGGACGAAGGCGGTATCGTCGTAACATTGGATGAAGATGGGATGATCGTAATAAAACAAGAGCCACTAGATTCATGGGTAGCTAATGTCATTGATATTCCAATGACAATTGAGGGAAAGGCAATTTTCAATATCGAAAATGCCCTTGCTGCTACCGCGGCAACCTATGCCCTTGGGATAAACCCTGAAGACATCCGGGCTGGTCTTGTTACATTCAATACAACTATTGGGCAGCTGCCCGGAAGGATGAACATAATTGATGTTGGAAACTTCAAAGTAATCATTGATTACGGACACAATCCACATGCACTCGAAGCCCTTGCAAAGGTTTTACCTGCAATATCAAAGGGAAGAATAATAAGTGTTAACAGCGGAACAGGCAATAGGAGAGATGAGGATATTAGGTTGTTCGGAAAAACGCTTGCTGGAATATATGACTATATTATCATTAAAGACAGTGACCCTAGGAAAAGACCCCTTTTAGAAACGGCAAAACTTGTCGAGGAAGGCATCCTATCAACCGAATTTCATAAGAAAAATTATTGTATTATCCTGGATGAGAGGGAGGCAACGAAGAGAGCCCTTTCAATGGCCGGAGTCGGCGATCTTATAGTAATTCAGGCTGACGATGTACATAAGGTAATCTCAGATGTATTGGAATTTAAAGAGATGATAATGTGCCAAAACAAAGAAACCAATAAATTAGACTATACATAAAAAATTATCACACATCTTGAAAATGAGTTTTGGTTAAGATGTAACTATTTCCCCCCTATGATTAATGATGAGAATATTTACCATGAGTGATAATATCACGCCCGCATCGGGATTCGAACCCGAGTTTGAAGCTCCGCAGGCTTCTGGGATATCCAGGCTACCCTATGCGGGCTTTATTTAATAATATCAACCAAAGCAATCTTTTCTAGTATAAGACTGCAATATTTATCTTTTGAGACAGTTTTTATTTCAATCTCTGTTAAACCAAACTTTTTCAGTGTATTAATATTCCCCTCAAGAACTTTATCATCTCTCTTAAGTTTTAGTATTTGTAATAACTCAATAATTAATTTATCAGTTATATTCTCTCCAATTAATATAAAAGCGATACTTGACAGACCTTTTTTCACACCAATTTTTGGGATAGCGAGCTTCAATTGCCTCTCACCTGAAGTATAGAGTAAAATTTCCATTGCAAGTGAATTTGTTGTGTTTGATTTTTGTTCGTAAGATCTCTTAGCATGTCTATAGGCAGATATAATATGTTTCCTACCAAAAATAATTTCAGCATTAAATACCTGAATAATAATACTATATTTTTCACAAATATTATTTATTTTTTTTAAAAAATCATCAATATTTGAAATAAATCCTTTTGCACCTATTATCTTATACATATTAATCTTTGTTTTTTACAAAATCAGATAATTCTTTCTTTTTTATAGATGTGCTTTCTCCTATTTGATCTTTAATACTTTTTGCAATAACTTCACCAATTGTTTTGATTTTTGCTAAACGTTTTAATGGTATTCCTCGCAAATCATTAATTGTATTGAAACCTTCATTAAATATAGCACGTGCTCGAATACGTCCTATACCTTTTAATGTAATAAGATTAAGCAATTCTTTTTTGCATCCATATTCAACCCTCATGAGTAAATCACTAATCTCTGATACACAATCAAAATTATACATACGAGCAAACTCACGTCCCGCATGTAGTATCCATTGAACCGTTTCAACAATATTATGTATATCCCCTGGTCCAACATTAAATTTTTTTACAATTTGGTCTTCATGCATTTCGTTTATCCAATCTTCTACCAAAGATGCAGTTTTTAAATCACTTAAAAACCATTCATAATCATTACTACCTATAACTGGTGGATCCAGTAAAAATTCATTACGAAATAACTCTGCTTTTTCTTCAACCCAGGTATCACCACTCCGAAGATATAAACTTTTCACATCTGGAGTTGAGCATACAGTATGTAAAAAACTTAGGTTTGAAGCTTCTTTTTTACATGATTTTTCAAGTGCACGTTTTAGTTGTAGAGCAGAAAGCGGATCGATATATAAACTACTAGTTCTATTACCAAATAATGTTGACATATATTCTTTTTCATTAATTTGCTCGATAAATCCATTGTTAATAAGAAAACTAATCGCTTTGTCAATTTCATTTTCGAGAGTTATAACTTCAGATTGATATGCATAAAAAGTACTATCAATAAACTTATATATTTCCTCAATATTTTTTACAAAATTAGTAGCAATTGCTGCAAGTAAATGTATACGTAATACAGATTCTCTTCCAAGTTTTGAAAAAATTGGTTCAGTCTCACCGAGAACATATTTATTATAAATCTCTTCGAACTGTCTTTCAGTCTTTGCAATTGTTATGGCTTCTCCAAATTTATCATAACGTGGTCTGCCAGCTCGACCAGCCTGCTGTTTATATTCTAGAATAGGTATAGGATTCATACCAAAATTTGGATCATAACGCCATAGATCTCTAATTATGACTCGTTGTGCAGGAATATTTATACCTGCTGCAAGAGTAGGTGTTGCAACTATACATTTTATTATTCTTTCTTTAAAACCATTTTCAACAAGTCTTCTTTGTTCGGAAGAAAGACCAGCATTATGAAAAGCGACACCATATCCAAGATTTAAAAAGAGTTTTCTATCAAAACTAGTTTGCTCAGAGAGTTGTCTTTTTCTAGATTGTAAAAGTTTTTTTAAATTTTTTTTATCTTTATCTGATAAAATCCTTTCGATCTCCAAACCAAGTTTACCTGAAAGAGATACAGTAGAACGTCTGCTATTTACAAAAATTAAAACCTGGCCACCATTTGATATTGAATCTGTAACAAGTTCTTCTATAGTTTTTTTATCTGTGATTTCAAAACTTTTAATGGTTCCATCGTTAAACTTAATACTTGATTTATAATAGACACCTTCACGAAGTTTAATAGGTCTCCAATTGGATTGAACAAGCTGTGCATTGAGCCAAATCGATAGATCTGTAGCATTTTTTATAGTAGCTGAAAGAGCTATAATCTGAGTGTTTGGATTAAGTGATTTAAAATGAGATATAATTACTTCTAATGTAGGTCCTCTATCTGGATCATTTATTAGATGAATTTCATCAACTACTAAAACTTTAATTTTATCCACCCAAGAAACCTTATGTCTTAAAAGAGAATCCGCTTTTTCTGAGGTACAAACAATTATATCAAAACGAGCAAGATGCGGATTAGAATCATCTAAATCTCCAGTTGAAATACCAACTTTTAATCCAAGTTTTTGAAAAAGTAAAAGCTCTTCATATTTTTCATGTGCAAGAGCCTTAAGTGGAACAATGTATAGTGCTTTACCACCTTCGTTTAAAAGTTTGTTTACTATACCAATATATGCTATTAGGCTTTTACCACTTGCAGTAGGAACGGATAGAATCGTATTTTTGCCTGCTAGCACATGAACTATTGCTTTTTTTTGAGGAGGATACAACTTTTTTATTCCATGTTTTTTTAATATTTCTACTATTTCTTGTTTTAAAGGTATTTCATCAATTCTCATTTTCTGTTTCTGTAATAAGAAAAGGGGTTATAAAACAAAAGTATTGTAAGAATTGTATTGATTAATATCTTTAAGCTTTTTCAGCTTTGAATTTTTTATATTCTTATAATATGAGTTTTATATAAAACAAATAGTTATATACTGAATAGTTATAACAAATTAAAAAATAATAAAGGAATAAATTTATGTATAGAGATGATAGAGGTGGTCGATATGGCGGACCTCGAAGAGAGATGCATAAGGTAACTTGTGCAGATTGTGGAAAAGAAACGGAAGTTCCCTTTAAACCAAATGGTAGTAGACCTGTATATTGTAGGGAATGCTTCCAAAAACATAAGCCAAAAAGATTCTAGTAAAAAAATGAATATATAATAATTTATAATTGTTTTTTACAAAAAATCTTTTTTTATTTTTTAATATGTACTTAATAAAAAAATTATAAAAATTTTTTATACAAATAATTAAAATAAGTTCATTATAATAGTTTTATTAAAAATAAATATTTTATAAAAATCTTAATTAAGGCTAAACTTATAAAATAAGAGTTTTATTCATGTTATTAAAAAAGTTTAGGTTGATGATCTATGGGCCGAAGACAAACCATGATGGAAAAATACAAGATGCAAATGAAAGCCTATCGCAAAAAAAGAATGCAGCAAGATAACACACCATTTCTTCCAATTGATGGTGAAGTTTACGTTATGGATACCTTAGATGCAACAAAGAAACTAAAGGCGGAAGTTCTTAAAAAAATTACCAAACAACACCGTGAAATTATAGAGAGTCTTGCATGTCCTATATGTTCGAATGCTATGGAATGGGATTCAAAATGGGAAGCATTTATATGTGTAAAACATGGCAAAAAAGCAATATTTGAATTAGTAGATAAAGATTAAAGTTGTTAATAAACAATTCTTTAAGTATATCTTTTTATATTAACGTAAATTGGTGAACCCATATATGGTTGAGGAAAAAATTGGTATTGTTGAACACTTTTTTACCAACGTTAGTGTGGCTGCAGTTAAAATAATAGAGGGTGAACTTAAAATAGGGGATACTATTCATTTTGTTGGAGCCCATACAGATTTCAAACAAAAAATAATTAGTATGCAAATTGATAGAAATCCTGTAAATACTGTAAAAAAAGGTGATGCAGTAGGAATAAAAGTGCAGGAGAAAGTTCGTGAACATGATATTGTATATAAAATACCTGAGGAATAAAAAATGAAAGAGCTGACAGAAGTTAGATCACTTAAAGTTGGTAGATATATGATAGTTGATGAGGAACCATGTAAAATAATGAGTATTTCAACATCAAAACCAGGGAAACATGGCGAGGCTAAAGCACGAATAGAAGCAATAGGTGTTTTTGATGGTCAAAAACGAAGTGTTGTTCATCCTGTGAAACACAAAGTTCATGTCCCAATAATAGATAAAAGAAGTGCACAAATAGTAGCGCTTATGGGTGAAAATGTTCAACTTATGGATCTAGAAACATATGAAACATTTGAAATGAAAATACCTGATGAATTTAAAAATCAATTGAAACCTGGAAGCGAAATATTATATCTTGAAGCACTCGGTAGAAAAAAAATTACTAGAGCTTAATCTTGTTTTTTTCTCCAACGGTTATAGATATGAAAATTTCTAATAATTTTGCTGATGCGGAGACAGATTTTAATGATGCAGATTTTATATTATTTAGTGTTTCATATGAAAAAACTTACTCTTTTAGACCTGGAGCAAAAAAAGCACCTGCTCAAATAAGAGATGTTAGCTGGAATTTTGAATCATATGATATTAGAACAGGTGTTGATTTTAGAAATATCAAGGTACATGATTATGGTGATTTAAAGTTATCAGAGTTTACTCCTGAAAAAATGATTATACAAGTAAAGAATTTTACATCACAAATTTTATCTAAAAAGAAAATTCCAATTTGTTTAGGTGGTGAGCATTCGATAACACCAGGTATAGTATATGCATTTCCAAAAGATATCTGTGTTTTATCTCTGGATGCACATCTGGATTTTAGAGATGAGTATAAAAATGAGAAATACAGTCATGCATGTGTAACTAGACGATTATCTGATTATATAAAAATTGAAAATATTGGTGTTCTTGGTATACGTTCAGCTGAATCAAATGAATGGGACGATGCGCAAAAACAGGGTTTGTTTTTTAAAACCTCTTTTGATATAAAAAATAAAGGTTTGAATAATATTATTAATGAAACTAAAAAATATTTTAAAAATAAAAAGATATATCTTACAATAGATATAGATGTAGTTGATCCAAGTTATGCCCCTGGAACTGGCACTCCTGAACCTTTTGGAATTAGTTCTTTTGATTTACTCGAAATAATAGAATTTTTTTCGCCTCAAATAGTTGGATTTGACGTTGTAGAAGTAAACCCTAATTTTGATAATGGTCAAACTGCTATACTTGCAGCAAAAATAACTCGAAATTTAATTGGTAATATTTCCTCTAATAATTATAGTTAGTTATATTATATAAAACCAGTGGAAAATTAAATTTATCCATTTTTTCAACACTCAATCTTATAATTCTATTTATTTGTAATTTTTAATGCTTAAATACTAAATAAACTGTTTATTTAATTATTGATAATGACAATGTTCCTGTTCAATTTTATATTATTATATTTTTTGTATATGTTGTAATCACCCCAAAATGTTTTAAAATAGATTTAGGTTATAAACAAATTAGAGCTGACAACTTTAAAGAAATTGAGAATGATAAATATGAACGATTTAAAGGTCGGTGTAATTGGTATAGGAAAAATGGGATTGCTTCATGCAGGTATTTTTAATAGTTTAGAAGGCAGTATTCTTTCTTCAATAGCTGAAAAAAATAAGATTATCCGGAGTGGTTTAAAAAAATATTTACATGATGTAAATATTTATAAAAATTATGAAGCTATGTTAGATAGAGAAGACTTAGATATTGTCATTATCACAACTCCTGTTTTTCTTCATAAAATGATGATTGAATATGCAATGGAACGTAATCTACATATTTTTATAGAAAAACCAATGGTAATGAATAAAATTGAATGTAATAAATTATTAAACAAAAAATTTTCAAATATATCCTTGGTAGGATACTGTAGAAGATTTATGGATACTTACAATTTTGCTAAAAAATTATTTGAAAACTTAGAACTTGGGAAAGTTCAATATTTTTATTCTCATTTATTTGTAAGTCAAGTTTTTAAACCACAAAATGGATGGCAATATAAACCAAAGATGAGCGGAGGAGGTGTTTTAATGGATCTTGGTTCGCATGCATTAGATTTATTTCATTATTTATTTGGAGATATTGACACTGTGCTTGCTTTTGGTAAACCAGTATTCAGTAAAGAGGTGGAAGATTTTGTTTCTATTAACTTGAAATTTAAAAATGGAATTCTTGGTTCTTTACAACTTTCTTGGTCGGTTAAAAATTATCGCCTACCAGAATTAATGATTAAATCTTATTTGGATTATGGTGTCATTACTGTAACCGAAAAATATATCAATATATATTCTAAAAAAGAATCTAATAATCTTAAAAAAGGATCAAATATATTTTATAAACAAAATTTAGCTAAAGATATTCCAATAAATATCGGTGGTTCTGAATATACAGCTGAAGATTTACATTTTTTAAATTGTATTATAAATAAAAGTAAGTCTATATGTGATTTTAAAGAAGGGTCTAAAGTTCACTTTGTTATAGATAAAATATATTCATCAATTAATAATAATCAAATTGAAAGTGTTAATTATAAGGTGACACAATGAGATTAATATTTTGTGATAATCAGTTTATTGAATTATATTATTCATTTTTTTTTCAATATTATTTTATAAAAGTTAAAAAAATTTTTAAAAACGAAAACAAAAAAATATCAACTAAAAAAAGATTGAAATTAAATAATAAAAAACATTCAATAAAATACAGTTCTACTGATTTTGAAAGACTTAAAAATAATGCGGGAGGTTTTTATTTTTTTAATTGTATCAATAATTTAAAGAAATATCTTTCAAATTTTAATGATATATCCAAAATAAATTTTGTTATTGATAACATTTATAGACCAATAAAAAATAATATAAAAGATTTTACAAAATACTGTGAGGTAAGATGATGGAGTTGTTATTGGGTCACAATCAATTTATTGGTATTAGTCATATATCTGATGAAAGGAGTAGAGAACGAGAAAAAAAATTTTCAAATGTAAAAAATATTTATAAAATAATAGAAAAAGCAGCAGAGATGGGTTATAAAGGAATGATTATCGAAACCCACCCACGCATTTTAGAATTTTTAGATTATTATAAGAATAACAAATCTTTCGATATTGATTTTTATTTACAAATCCCATACATTCATGGTTATATTCAAAAAATGAATGAAAATGGATTAATGAGTTTAATTGGGGATATAATTTATAGAAATGGTTTAAAGAGAGCATCGCGAATAGCAGTAAAAAATATGATTAATCTTACAAAAAAGGATTATATTTCTTTAGCATTGTCATTCCTTGAACTTGAAATAATCCCTTTTATTGATTTAAATATTAAAGCAGTTCTTTTACATAATGTAATTACAGATATTTTATTATCGCTTGGAATGTCCAATTGCTTAAAAGCCTATATTGAATATATATCAGATGAATTAGATTTGAAATCTGGTTTTATTACTTTAAATTTTCATAATTTCCAATGTAATATCAATAGATTAAAAATTAAACCCCCTTTAGTTATGACACCTATTAATCTTGGAGGTTATGATATGAACCCCTCGAAAGGAGCTGTCGAGATGGCGATAAATAAATACAACGGAGATATTATTGCGATGAATATACTAGGAGGTGGCGCATTTACAGTTGAAAAAACTCGTGACTACATGAAATCTTTAAGAAGATTAAAAATTTGTGTTGTAGGCGCTTCATCAGAGAAACATCTTTTGGAATCAGCAAATATATTTAAATTAATATAATAATATAAAAAGTAAAAATGTACCATTGCAGAGATAATAAAAATTGTATTTTTATTTAATAGTGATATTTGTATACTGGCTATATTGGTTATGAGTTGTTATATCTGTTCCACCTATTATTGAAAATATACATTTTCAATTTTAAAATTATTAGTTTTAATATATAAACTATCTGTGTAATATTAGTCAATTTTAGGTCTGTCAAATCCTATAACGATTAAATTTTCCTACGATCTTGGATGAATTAAGCGATATTATTACTCGTTTAAGTAAGTTATAGTTTAAAAGTGAAACTTATGATATTATATGGGAAATTAGAACTTTTAAGAAAATTGATAATTTAGTTAACAAGATACGAAAAGAATTACAAATATATGGAATTATAAGAGGGAGTGTTTGAAAAACATGGCTAAATTTAATGTTCCACTGGTTTTATATAATATAATTTTATTCAGCAAAATTATGCAAAAGGAAAAAATATCTGCAATAATTCTAGCAATAATAGTTGTAGTAGCTTTATTTGCATATATAGCTACAAAGGAAAATATATTTGGTGATCTATTTAAACCAGAACCTCAAGGGTCTCAAGAAATTGAATTAGGTGATTGTGTAGATCTTTATTATATTGGTAAATTAGCAAATGGTACAATTTTTGATTCTTCTTATGAGGATCCTATAAATAAGATAAATGGAACAATTTTTAAGGTTTATGTAACCAAAAATTCTTCAGCAATTTCTCCAAGCGGTTATGAAGATTATTCTGCAGGTATGATTGAAGGATTTATTAATGGACTTATAGGATTAAAGGAAGGAGATCAAGTAACAATAAAAGACATACCCCCAGAAAAAGCATATGGTAACAAAATTAAGATTGGAGATACTTTTAATACAAAGCAAATAATGATGAATGCATATAATCCATTTCAATCAATGAATATAACTGTAGAAGTTACTAATATCACTAATGAATATATCGATTTAAGATGGATAAATATTGAAGAAATTGATAAATTCACTATGCCTGAAGGAATTTTAAATGATTTAACAAGTTATGATCAAAATGATTGGATTATTCTAGTTCCACCTTATTCAATCTGGGAAAATTCAACAGAAATAATAGAAATTAAAAATGATAATATAATTGTGAAAACAACTCCTACAAAAATAAAAAATATAACAGATCAAATAAAACCAGTGCAATATGGTAATATTTTAACATTTATTTTTCCTGATGCAACTACAGTTGACTATAATAATAATACAATTACAATAAACAATAACCCTGAAATCGGAAATAGCTATGAATATATAATAGATTATTATGGTTCAGAAATAATTACAAACGTAACAGTAGAAGAAATTGATCCTATTAATAATACAATAAATATTTCAATGAGTTATGAAGGATCCGAAGAAAAGGAATTTTACGAATTTAATAAAACGATTAGCTTTGATAGATTATATACAATAAACCGAAATTTTAAGAAAATACCTTTAAATTATGCTGAGATGTTATTTGGACAGGATCTGTTACAACAAAAACAGATAAGTCTTAACGAGCTCGCAGGGAAAACGTTAAACTTTGAGGTTATAATCGAAAAAGTTTACAAAACGTCTGAATCTTAATTTTTCAGTTGTTTCTTAATTTCTTTTTCTAAAATATCTAAAAATTCTTCTTCCTTACCTTTTGGTATAGTTGCACCAGCTGCGATATTATGTCCTCCACCTACACCGTCAAAATAAGATGCAGCTTTTTTCATAGCAATTGAAAGATTAAGTCCTTTTTCAACAAGTTCTTCTGTTCCACGTGCACTTGATTTAACTTGTCCATTATCTTTATTTGCAAATCCTATAAGAGGTATATTACTATCAACATCTTCAGAATTAATAAGCATGTTTGTAACAATACCAACAATTGTATCACGTATTCCGTTACCTGCATGAAAGAATTGTAAGTAATTCCTTTTAACAATTCCTTCTTCACGAGCAAATTGTAAGCCTTCAACTAAATTAGCACGATGACCTAAAAGTAGATTTTTTGCTTTTTTAAGATATTTATCCCGATCACCTAAACAAACCTTAAGACCAATATCATATTTCTCATAACGTGCAGTTGAGTTTAGAAGGGTAGCAAACTCTTTAGCATCATGAACTTCGGTACCTTCATTTTCTTTTTCAAGGGTATATACTTCTCCTATAATTTTCTTTGTAATTTTATGCCCAAAACCTTTTGTTAGAAGAATATGCGCGATATTTGTTATTACTAAACTTCTTTCGTTTTTAGTAAGGTCAATCCAACGTCGCCATAAGTCTCCGTATTTAAGTTTTATACCAAGTTCCTGTAGGAATGCAATACAAGAAGATTCTCTCCCACTTATACCAGGTATTAATGGGTCATTTGCATATTGTAAAAGTTTATAAACCGGTCTTGTTTCACGACCAAAATAGCGGATATCAATTTTTGAGTCAATAACCTCTAGTTTTTTTCCATCTGAAAGAATATCTCTGTTTAAACCCATTAGTTTACCATATTTTCTATCTTGTATATCTCCACAGGCACCAACAATAGCAAGAGCAGATAGATCCATATTTTCTTTATTTATTAATTTTGAAACAAGATAAGTAGTACCAGCACCGCTAATAGTGTAACCTCCATCATAATTAAAAAGATGGGGATTTAAATGGAAAGATCTATTAGAGTGTTCAGGGCATTCATGATGATCAGTTATAATCATATTAATTTCATTATAATTTCCACTAATGTTACTTCCAAGATCTGTAAACCATACTAGTTCGTGGTTTTTATCTTTAATATTTTTAATAACTTCTTTATCAAGCTGTTTAACAAATTCAATTGAAAATTCTTTACCTAGGCGTTCTAATGTTTTATATGCAATACTACCAGCTGTTAAACCATCAGCATCTATATGACTTACAATATGTATTTGTTTAGATTTTTTTATAAAATCTCCTATCTCTTTTGCTCTTTTATACAAACTCAGTGCACCTAATAAGAGTAACATAAAACAAATAATATAGTCTTTGCAAAAAATATATAAAAAAGAAAATAAGAATAAAATATTTTATTATTCAATCATGCTTTTATATTTTTCATAGCGTTCATTTACATCTTCTTCGAGTTTTTTATGAAGTCTTTTTGCTTCTTTAGGATATGTTCTAGTTAAACTGTTATATCTTACTTCACCCATTATAAAATCGGTAAGACTTCCATCTGGTTTTTCGTAATCGAGTTGGAATGGATTTTTTCCCTCCTCTTTAAGGCGTGGATCATATCGATAAAGAGGCCAGTAACCAGATTTTACTGCTAGTTTTTCTTCTACTTGAATTTTACCCATACCTTTCTTGATACCATGGTTAATACATGGTGCATAAGCAATAATTATACTTGGTCCAGGATAGTTTTCTGCTTCTTTCATGGCTTTTATAAGATGGTTTTTATTTGCACCCATAGCTACACTTGCAACATAAGCATAACCATAGCTCATTGCTATCAAACCAAGATCTTTTTTCTTTGTTTTTTTACCACTTGCTGCAAACTTTGCCACTGACCCTATAGGAGTTGCTTTACTTGATTGACCACCTGTATTACTATATACCTCTGTATCAAAAACTAGTATGTTTATATCTTCACCCATTGCAAGTACATGATCTAGACCACCATAACCTATATCATATGCCCATCCGTCACCACCAACTGCCCAAATACTTTTTTTAGTCAGCATGGTTTTTGATTCCCATATATCTTTTAGGATTTTTTCACTATGATTATTTTTTAGTAGTTCTTTGATTTTATCTCCCCATTCTTTAGATCCTTCTGCATTATTTTTATTTTCAAGCCATTTTGAAAACGCTTCTTTAAGATTTCCATGCGTATTTTCTTTTGCTTTTTTTATTAAATCTTCAAGTTTGTTTCTACGTTGTTTTATTGATAGTACCATTCCAAATGCATATTCTGCATTATCTTCAAATAAACTGTTTGCCCATGCTGGTCCAAAACCCTCCTTATTTGTTGTAAATGGTACTGATGGTGCAGAGCCACCCCAAATACTTGAACAACCTGTTGCATTTGCAATAATCATTCTATCGCCAAACATCTGAGTTGCAAGTTTAAGATAAGGTGTTTCACCACAACCTGCACAAGCGCCACTAAATTCAAGTAAAGGTTGTTGAAATTGAGATCCTTTTACACTGTATTTATCAAATCCACCAGTACGTATAGATATCGTTTCTGCAAATTTTTGATTTGGAATTTGCTCTATTTGAGTTTCAAAAGGTTTCATAACAAGTGCTTTTTCTTTAGATGGACAAATATCAGCACAATTTCCACAACCAACACAATCTTCAGGATATATCTGTATTCTAAAGTTCATTTCCTGTTTATCTTTTATGATTGCTTTTTTTGTAATAAATCCTTTTGGAGCTTTATTTAGTTCTTCATCAGTTATAAGAACTGGTCTTATAGCTGCATGAGGACAAACCATTGCACACTGATTGCATTGTATGCAATGTTCAATCTGCCACTCAGGGACATTTATTGCAACACCGCGCTTTTCATATTTTGTTGTACCCATAGGAAATAAACCACCTGGTGTGAATTTACTTATTGGTAGTTTATCACCTTGTTGAGCAAGCATTGGTCTCATAACCTCGCTTACAAATTCTGGTTCATCATGTTTTACTAGTTTTTCTGGTGTTAAATTTCTCCAGGCTGAAGGATAATTAATTTTATTTATATTTTGAGTTGATGCATCTACAGCTTCCCAATTCATTTTAACTATATCTTTACCTTTTTTACCATATGTTTCTTCTATTGCCTCTTTTAAGTATTTTATTGCGTCATCAACTGGTAAAACTTTTGAAAGTTTGAAAAAAACAGTTTGCATAACCATATTAATACGCCCACCAAGTCCCACGTTCTCTGCGATTTTAACAGCATCAATAGTATAGAAATCAAGATTTTTTTCAGCTATAACTTTTTTTAAAGAATATGGTAGTTTTTCATCCATTTCTTTAAGATCCCAGGCACAGTTTAAAACAAAAGTTCCATTATCTTTAATTCCTTCCAATAAATTATATTTATCTACATATGAAGGGTTATGACATGCAATATAATCTGCATTATTTATTAGATAAGTAGATTTTATAGGTATTTTTCCAAAACGAAGGTGTGATACAGTAACTCCACCAGATTTTTTTGAGTCATATGCAAAATACCCTTGAACATACATATCTGTATTATCACCAATAATTTTAATCGCATCTTTGTTTGCACCAACTGTACCATCACCACCTAAACCCCAGAATTTACATTGAACAAGTCCTTCAGGTGTTGCATCAATTTCTTCATTTATTGGTAGTGAGGTAAATGTTACATCATCTATTATCCCAACAGTAAAATTATTTTTCGGTTCATTTAAAGATAGGTTATCAAAAACTGCTTTGGCCATACTTGCCGTGAAATCTTTACTTCCAAGACCATAACGTCCACCTATAACCATTACATCCCAATTTTTTTGATGTTGGAAAACCGCTGATATATCAAGGTATAATGGTTCACCATATGAACCGCTTTCTTTTGTTCTATCTAGAACAGCAATTTTTTTAACTGCTTTAGGAATAACTTTTAAAAAATGAGCAACTGAAAATGGTCTATATAATCTTATTTTAACAAGTCCTACTTTTTCACCTTTTTTATTTAGGTATTCAACTACTTCCTCAGCTGCTTCTGCACCAGATCCCATCATTATTATTATTTTTTCTGCATCTGATGCTCCAATATAATCGAATAATTGATATTTTCTTCCAGTTAATTTATATACTTTTTGCATTTCCTCTTCAACTATTTTTGGAACAACTTTATAAAATTTATTAGCTGCTTCAGTTAATTGGAAATAAATATCTGGATTTTGAGCAGTTCCGCGTTGATGAGGTTTTTCAGGGTTTAACCCACGTTCACGGTGTTTTTTTATCATATCCCAGTCTATGATGCTATATAAATCATCATAGTTTATCAATTGAATTTTTTGGATTTCGTGAGAACTACGAAATCCATCAAAGAAATGAATAAATGGAATACTTGATCGAATACTTGAAAGATGAGCAACAAGTGCTAGATCGTTTATCTCTTGTATTGAACCAGATGCTAGAAATGCAAAACCAGTTGCTCTTGCAGCCATTACATCTTGATGATCTCCAAAAATAGATAAAGCTTGTCCTGCAATAGCACGAGCACTCACATGAAATACACATGGCATTAATTCTCCTGCAATTTTATACATATTTGGAATCATTAGTAAAAGCCCCTGAGATGCAGTAAATGTTGTTGTGAATGCGCCTGTACTAAGTGAGCCATGTACTGCACCTGCAGCACCACCTTCACTTTGCATTTCTTGTACTTTTAATGTTTGTCCAAAGATGTTTTTTCTTCCTTCTGCAGACCACTCATCAACTAGTTCTCCCATAGGTGAAGATGGAGTTATTGGATATATTGCTGCTACATCACTAAAGGCATATGCAACATGGGCAGCTGCTGTGTTTCCATCTACTGATTTTATAGTTTTTTCTTTTAATTTTAATTCACTTGCTAGGATATTTGACATTATATTAAACCTCCTATGGACAACTAACCCGAATATAAGTTTAATAGATAAATATTTGGTAGAGATAATTATAAAATTAATAATAAAAAAATCTATTAATTAATCTTCTTTTGGTGCTGATGGTGTTATAATGAATCCTTTTTTCTTTTTTCTTAATTTAGCCCATTTCATTAAGATTGGTGGTAATACAACAATAGATGTAATATAAGAGTAGATAATAGTCATTGAGGTAATAATTCCAAATTGTTGCTCTGGTGGCATTGGGGCAAGAATAAGTAGTCCAAAACCGGAAACTGTTGTAAGAGCTGCAATAAATAAGGCACCACCAGTATGTCCTACAGTTTTGCAAACTGCTTTTTCAATATCACCAGTTCTATCTGCTGTAAGTCTAAATCTTTGTGTTGCATGAATTGCATAGTCTATACCTATACCAATTGTTAGACTTGTTACCATTATAGTCATAATGTTAAGTGAGTAACCTAAGAAGTAAATTGTCCCAATAATCCATATACTACAAATTCCAACGGGTATAATTGTAATTAGTCCAAGGATTGGATTTTTAAATATAATAATTAGAACTAATGCTGCAAAAATAATAGATATAAAAGTTGATAAAATCTGACTTTCTGTCATTGAACCAATTATTGTAAAAAGTGCGGATGCGGGACCTGTAACTATGGCTTTTGATTCTCCGTAACTTGTCAAATCTTCGTTTAAACTATCATATAAAATACCTGATTGTTTGGTTGTATCTAAATCTTCAGACTCTGAGTAACTTATACTTGTATAAACTCTTATAACTGTAGCATCATATTTTTTACCATCATAATGCAGAACACTTCTAACTTCCATCATATAATCTGGATTATTATAAAAATAATCAAAGAGTTTTACAACATCTTCATCTGTTTTAGGTATCCCCCTAGAGTCAAGATTGAATTCTAATGTTATCGATGAGTTATCCTTAATAGCATTTCTTATAATCGAAAGAACTGTTATTCTTCTAGGTTCTCCATTAGGTGTCTTTGCTATATATTTATCATCTATTAAATTTTCACTTGTTTCAGAAATTCCTTTTAATGTTTTAACTGTAGCAACTGTGCCTTCAATTAATATATACTCTTGATACTCACTAGATGATGGGAAATATTCTCCAATATTTATCATCAAATCCAGTGATTCGTTACCTTCTGGTAAAAAATCATTCATATCAAAAGTTGTTTCTACTTGACTTGCACCAATTGCCATAAAAATAGTTATAAAAACGGCAATAGCAACTATTTTTTTACGCTGTTTTAATACAAAATCCGAGAATTTCTCCATATAAAAATCAAGTGATATTTTATTTTTATTTTTTGTAACTAACTTAGTTTTTTTTCTATCAAGAATATATCTTACAGCTGTTTGAAATGTAACTGCAGTGATAAAGGTGTATATAATTCCAAATGCACAAAGAATACCAAAATTACGAAGAGGTTCCATTGAAGATGCTAAAAAAGATAAAAATGCTATAACAGTAGTCAGAGTAGCAAGGAACATTGCCATTCCAATATCTTTTATTGATTTTTTAATTGCAGATCCAGGTTTTTTACCTTTTTTTAATTCTGATTTGTATTCATGGAATAAATGAACAGAATAATCTACTCCAAGTCCCATAAGTAGGGGAACAATTGCTACCATCATCATGTTAAATGTCATTCCAAGAAGAACCATAGTTCCAAATAACCAAATAATTGAAATAGCTAGACTAATCAATGGCAAAAATACATATGAAAATTGTTTAAACATCACAAATAAAATCAAACAAATTATGATGAATATGCTAGGCATAATTATCATATTTGCATCCATTGTTACTTCGTCTATTTCATTTGAAATTATTCCTGTACCCGTTGCTTTCATTGTTACATAATTTTGTTTTTTATCAAAATCTATTAAATTTGATTGGATCTCTGCACTAATATCTCCTAAATCGCTATATGTTAATGAAGCATTTAACTGAGCTATCATAAGTGTTGAAGATGGTCCATAGTTTTTATCAAAATCATCAGACAGGAAAATAAGAGAAGAAGTTTTTAGATTTTCAATAAAAAATGGTTTTATAAAATAATATTTTTCTGAATAGTATTTGTCTGGCGCTTGGTCTAAAACTATCCATCTATTTTCTATATCTTTTAATGATATGCTCTCCTTTGAAAACTCTTCGCTATTTAGCATTTCAAATATTTCATTAAAATCTTCCCAGGAAAAGTTTCCAAATTTTTGTAAAATTTTTGTAGATATTTTGTTTATTGTTGGTCTAGTCTGGATTCCTTCTATTATTTTTTGTAAATAGCTTGTATTGAATATAATTCGTGACCAGGGTTTATGAAGAATTGGTGTTTGGAATATTCTAACACCTGCTTTTGTGTTACCAATTTTCGATGGTAACTCATATCTACCGAATATTGGAGATATACCATAATTTCCAAGTTCTGTTTTTTTTACTTCTATTTCAATTTTATTTTCAATGGTATTAAATGTAATATTTCCTGTTTTAAGAGTGATTGGAAAAGAAATATCTTGTCCAGGAGCCGTTATCCATAGATATACTTCAGATGTATATGATTTTACTAATTGGTTACTTTTAAGATTAGTTATTAAATCTCTTATATTACTTATTAAACCATTTCCTACTGTCCATAAAGGTTCAGATGGTTCAATATGGGCTGCAATTTTATAGTTTATATTAAGCTCTTCATATGGTGTTATTAAATTTTTAAAATCAATGTACCACTCCCAGGTGTTTATTTTTCTATTGGGCGAAGTTATTTTTTCTTTGAACTCTGAAAGATCATAAACTTCTATACTATATGTATATGTCTCATTATTTGCCTTAATATAGTAGTTTTTTATGTCAAAGCTGTCAATATTTTTTCCATTTGATAATATTGGGTATGGATTAAAATCAATTTCTTCATTTTTATCATCTTTCTGTAGCATTTTTAATTCAGTAGTTTGGGGATCTGCCATCATATCATTATAGGCAGTTCTAATCTGTTGATCTGTACAATTAGGAAGTGTATCACCAAATTCAATTTGACATAATATATCAACAAAACTTGCTACACTTACAAAATTAATAATTTCATTAAATTTTTCTTCTAAGTTTTTAAGAACTTGGTATTCTTCTCTTAAAGAGTTTGGTGTGATTACATTTTGTTCATTTTGTTTTTCTACAAATATTAGTATTACTTCACCTGTTTGACCAAAATATTCATTAACTCTTGTACTTGCACTTACTATTTCGTCATCCGGCATGAATTCCTCTGTTGTTGTTTCCATTTTTATTGAAGGTATTAAAGAAGAAAAACTAATTGTAACTAATATGACAATAGTTATAACCAGCAATGGTCTTTTTTCAACAAAACCCCCTAGTTGTCCTAACATTTATATTTGCTGCCTTTAATAATTTATAAGTTTAGTAGGATTTAAGAGTCAAACATTATTTAATATATAATGCTATTTATAATTTATATTACTATCTTTACAAATGCTACCAATTTTAATTTTTTTTTAAAAAACATAATTGTTAAATAAGTGTTGTTCTTTCCCTAAGAAATTAGGGTGAGAGGTCATAATGGATTTATCGTTATTAATTCCAATCGGAGGAATATTGGCACTATTTTTTGCAACATTTTTATATTTTTCAGTAAAAAGACAGAGCTCTGGAAATGAGAAAATGATGGAATTAAGCAATGCCATACGCAAGGGAGCTATGGCATTTTTAAAAAGTGAATATAGAGTTCTAATTATCTTTGTATTAGTTGTATCTATATTATTATTTATAGCATCATTTTTTGTTAGAAATATTGAGTGGGG
Source organism: Thermoplasmatota archaeon (assembly GCA_041550515.1). Taxonomy (GTDB): domain Archaea; phylum Thermoplasmatota; class E2; order DHVEG-1; family DHVEG-1; genus PFL35. The sequence goes on from JBFEOQ010000012.1 coordinate 34,643, forward strand.
GACTTCAGTTGCATTTATTGTTGGTGCTTTATTTTCAGCATTGGCAGGTAATATTGGTATGCGCGTCGCCACTATGGCTAATGCTAGAACTGCCGAGGGAACAAAACTTAGTTTATCAAAAGGTCTTTCAATAGCATTTTCAAGTGGAGCAGTGATGGGTATGTCTGTCGTAGGACTTGGAGTTCTTGGTATATTTTGTCTTTTTTATCTATTTAAAAATATTATTGGTTTTGCTGATGATATAGTTACAAATATATTATTTGGATTTGGATTCGGTGCTTCATCAATTGCTCTTTTTGCTCGTGTTGGTGGGGGTATTTATACAAAATCTGCAGATGTAGGAGCAGATCTTGTTGGAAAAGTTGAAGCAGGTATCCCTGAAGATGATCCACGTAATCCTGCAGTAATTGCTGATCAAGTAGGTGATAATGTTGGTGATGTTGCAGGCATGGGTGCTGATCTTTTTGAGTCCTATGTGGACTCAATCATCGCTACAATGGCTTTAGCAACTGTTGCTACAGGTTTTGCTATTCAAGAGTTTGGTAGGGCAGCTATTTATCTTCCTTTAATTGTTGCGGGTATAGGTATTATTTCATCAATTCTTGGAACTTTTGTTGTTATATTTGGAAAAGGAAAAAATGTTTATGGTGCACTTCGTAATTCTTTGTTTTTAGCAACTGGTTTAACTATAGTTTTAGCTGGTATAGTAACTTGGTATACTCTCGGGGATCTAAGACCTTTTTATGCAATGATTACAGGTCTTATTGCAGGTATTGTAATAGGTCTTAGCACTGAGTACTATACATCTGAGAAAAGAAAACCTGCACAAAGTATTGCTGAGGCTTCAAAAACTGGTCCTGCAACTGTTATTATTCAAGGTTTGCAAGTTGGAATGACTAGTACAATTATTCCTATAATCTCTGTTGTTGTTGCTATGATTATTGCTCATTATTATGCTGATTTTTATGGTGTTGCAATTTCAGCTGTTGGAATGTTGAGTATTCTAGGTGTTTCTCTTGCTACTGACTGTTATGGTCCTGTAGCAGATAACGCACAAGGAATATCTGAGATGGCAGGTATGGGTAAAGAAGTTCGCGAAAGAACTGAACAGCTTGATGCAGTTGGTAACACAACTGCAGCTATGGGTAAAGGTTTTGCAATAGGTTCTGCAGCTATTACCTCACTTGCTTTAATATTTACGTTTTTATTATTTGCTAATGGACTTGATTACCAAATTAATCTCTCTCTTGATAATCCTCTTCTTGTATCTGGTTTATTTATAGGTGCAATGCTTCCTTTTGTTTTTGTTGCTCTCACCATGGGTGCAGTTGGGAAAGCAGCCTATGCAATGGTTGAAGAAGTTCGTTATCAGTTTGAAAAATTTGATCTTCTTAAAAGTAATAAAAATAAACCTGATTATGAAAGATGTGTAAAAATTAGTACAAATCGTGCTTTAAAAGAAATGATATTACCTAGCTTAATCGCCGTAGTCACCCCCATTATTGTTGGTATTGTTCTAAGACCGGATGGTCTTGGCGGTTTATTAATGGGCTCTATTTCATCTGGTTTCTTACTAGCAATTTTTCTAGCGAATAGCGGCGGTGCATGGGATAATGCAAAGAAATATATCGAATCTGGACATATGGGTGGAAAAGGATCTACTGCCCATAAAGCAACCGTTATTGGTGATACAGTAGGTGATCCATGTAAAGATACTAGTGGACCTTCATTAAATATTTTAATTAAATTAATGAGTATAGTCTCTTTGGTGTTTTTACCAATAATAGTTGCCATACTAAATTATCTTTAATTAAACATAAAAAATAGCTATTCAAAAAGAATATAAATATTAAGTATATTCCAACAAAATTATTATATTTAGATTAAAAAAGTGATAGTTATGTATTATAAAGTTAGAATACAAGATACAATCCGCATACCCCCAAACAAGTTTAGTGATAATTTAGACGAAGTTGTAAAAGAAATTGTTCAGACAACATTTGAAGGAACCATGCGAAAAGATTATGGTGTTATAGTTGTCGCAAATAACATAGAACCTGTTGGTCCTGGTATTGTAATACATGGTGATGGGGCTATGTATCAAAAAGTTGCATTTGATGCGTTAACATTTAAACCAGAATTGCAAGAAGTAATTGATGCAGTTATTTGTGAAATTGTCGAATTTGGAGCATTTTGTCATATAGGTCCTCTTGATGCGCTTGTTCATATGAGTCAAATAATGAATGATTATGTTGAAGTTGATTCTGATAGTGAGATAATTACAGGTAAAGAAAAAAAATTGGTACTAAAGAAAGGTGATATAGTCCGTGCTAGAGTTGTAGCAGTTAGTCTTAATGAATTATCAGCTCGTGAAAGTAAAATTGGTCTTACAATGAGACAACCTTCACTAGGTTCACATGAATGGATATATGCTCCAGTTGTAGAAGTAAAAGGAAAAAAACAAGAAAAAAATAAAAAGAAGGTTAAGAAATGAAGGTTATAAGGGCTTGTAAAAATTGTCATTATCTAACTGAAAAAGAAATTTGCCCATTTTGTTCTAGCCCTACATCAAAAAGATGGAGAGGATATGTTGTTATACGCAACCCTGAATCCTCACAGGTTGCTGAGCATATGAATATTAAAAAACCTGGAAAATACGCCTTAAAAGTAATGTAATTTTTTTAATTTTTATGTATAAAATACCTGAAAACTTGAGAGATATTCTAAATAAACCAATAGGGAAACTAGTTAATGAACAACAACTTATGAAGATTTTAAAAAAGAAAAAAAAAATAGTTACAATTGGTGACGCTGTAACATATACGCTTTTGAAAAATGGTTTTAAACCAATTTTTTGTATAGTTGATTATAAAACTCATAGAGGAATCTGTGAAGATGAAATTATAAAAAAGATAAAATCATTTGGTAAAAAAACTATAAATGTTAAAAACCCTCCTGGTTTTATAACTGATGATCTATTTGAAGTTATTAAAATTATTTTTAAAAACCTAGAAAATGGTCCTTTTCGTGTTGAAGTTGAAGGTGAAGAAGATCTTGCAAGTTTAATAGTACTGTTTTTTTCACCTATGGACGTAACTATAATATATGGATTGCCAGATAAGGGGGTCTTAGTAGTAAAACCAACAAAGGAAATTAAAAATAAAGTTAAGAAAGTACTTGAAATAATGAGATGTGATTAATATGGAAATAGAGATCGACTCAAAGAAAAACAATCCTCTCTTAAAAAGAACAGAAGTATATTTTACAGTTAAACATACCGGGGAGAAAACTCCTAATCGTGAAATAATTCGAAGTGAACTTGCTGATAAATTAAATTCAAAAAAAGAAAATGTAGTGCTAAATGTTATGAAACCTGGTTTTGGTATAAATGAAACAACAGGTTATGCTAAAATATATTCTTCTCTTAATAATTTAAAATCTTTAGAAAAAAAACATATTTTAAAACGCAATAAATTGATTGAGGTGAAAAAAGATAAAAAAGAGACAAAAACCTCTGAAAAACCTGCAGATCAGACATCAGCTCCAACAATTACACCTGAACAATCAGAAATAAAAACAAAAGAAACTATTGAAAATAAAAAAGACGAATCATCAAAATCAACTTCTAATGAAGAAGAAAAACAAATAGAAACAAAAGAACAAGAAAAACCTAATGAAAAACTTGAGGAAAAAAATGAGGAGTAGAACAACATGAAAAAATATCAATTTTTTAAAGTTGAAGGAGATAAAATAAATCGGATAAGACGTCATTGCCCAAAATGTGGGCCTGCAGTTTTTATAGCTGAACATAAAGATCGTTTTAGTTGTGGTAAGTGTGGTTACACTGAGTTTAAAAGCAGCGTTAAAAAAGAAATAAAAATAGAAAAAACACAGGAATTGAACATAAACCAAAAACAAGAAGAA
>JBFEOQ010000013.1:0-36643 GCA_041550515.1 Thermoplasmatota archaeon
AAAGACTCAATGAGATGTTATAAAACATTAGAAAAACTGGTTAAAAAAAATAACAAATAGTAAAAACTATTGATATTTTTATATATGCTATATATATTAATATTTAATTAAGATTATTAAACAATGTTTTTGGATTTTTGGTGTTAAAGCTTCATCTAAAAATCCCCCTCCTGTTTTTTTCATATTTACATAAAATTTAATTAAAATAAAAAATTAATATAAGTTATCTTTTTATACATTAAAAATCAAGGAATAACTAGTTATGATGTTTAAAAATGATAATACTAACTTACTAAAATTAATTAAAAATCCTCGTATTTATAGAAGTAATATAAAAAAGGTAAATATTATTCAAACCCATATTTCTTATGTTATCCTAACTGGGAAATATGCTTACAAGTTTAAAAAGCCTGTAAATTTTGGCTTTCTTGATTTTTCAACACTTGAAAAACGTAAGTTTTTTTGTGAAGAAGAAATAAGATTAAATCGAAGACTTTGCCCAGAGATATATCTTGAAGTTGTTACGTTAAATAGAAAAAATGATGATATAATCATTAATGGTTCGGGAGAAGTAATAGATTATGCTGTTAAAATGAAAGAATTTCCACAATCTTTTATTTTAAATAAATTAATTGAAAAAAAGAAAATTGATGAAAAAATAATAGATAATATTATTGATATTTTAGTAAAATTTTATAGATATAGTAAATCCACAAATGATATAAATTATTATGGAACAACAGAAGTTATTAAAAATAATACTGAAGAAAACTTTGAACAGACAAAAGGTTTTATTAATTTAACAATAACTAAGGAAATATTTGATTCTATTAAAAAAAGAACTGATGATTTTATTAATGCTAATACGAATATTTTTGATGAAAGAATTAAAAATGGTTTTATTAAAGATTGTCATGGAGATTTACATAGTGGTAACATTGTACTGCTGAATGATAAAGTTTGTATCTTTGATTGTATAGAATTTAACAAGCGTTTCCGTTATAGTGATGTAGCATCTGATATTGCGTTTCTTTCAATGGATTTAGATTTTCTTGGCAAACCATATCTTTCTAGCTATTTGATTGAAAAATATGTAGTTAAAAGTAAAGATGAAAATATTTTTAACATTTTAAATTTTTATAAATGCTACCGGGCTTTCGTACGTGGTAAAGTTATAGGATTTAAATTAAATGATGCAAAAATTAACCAATTTGAAAGAGAGAAAACAATAAAATTAGCAAAAAAATATTTTGATTTAGCAAATTTCTACTCAAAGCTTTTTTCAAAAGGTAAAAATGATGTAAACCCTATTCTTTTTGTTACAACAGGTTTAACAGGTTCAGGTAAAACAACTGTTGCACGAAAATTTGCTGTTGATTATAATGCAAAAATGATAAGTACAGATACTGTTCGCAAAGAATTTGCTGGAATAGATAAATATGAAAGGCATTTTGATGCTTATAATACAGGTCTCTATAGTCCTGATAAAATGAAACAAATTTATAATAAAGTTTTTGAAAAAGCAGATATTTTATTAAATAATAAAAAAAATGTTATTCTTGATGCAACCTTTAAAACAAGAAAGTTAAGAGACATATCTAGGAGATTAGCAGAAAAAAATAATGCAGATTTTTTAATACTTTATTGCAATTGCCCTGAGAAAAAAGTTAAAAATTATCTTGAAAACCGTGTTAAGAAAAAATCAATTTCTGATGGACGATGGGAGATTTATATTGAACAGAAAAATTCGTATGAAAAACCATTGAGTAAAGATGCTATCGAAATTGATGTTTCTGTAAATGATTTAGATTATCATTTAAAAATTTTTAATAAGGTTATACAAAAATTATATGGGTGTTAAATTTGAATATTAAAGGTTATTATATTGATTTAGAAAAAGCGATAGTTACTATAACTAACAATAATTATAAAAATATTCTTTTACAGATTCCAGAGGGATTAAAATTTATTTTTAAGGATTTTGTTGATTTTATTGAACAAAAAACAAAAGCAAATATTATTATTTCTGCTGATCCCTGTTTTGGTGCATGCGATGTTCCATCTTTTGTTTATAAAAATTCAGATATTGATTTAATAATTCAGATAGGTCATTTGTCCATTCCACATTTAAAAGACGCTGATCCTCCCATTATTTTTTTAAATGCTTTTTCAAATGTAGATATTTCTAAGGTGGTTAAAAAAGCATTATCAATTTTAAATGGAAAAAAAATTGGTATATTAACAACAGCTCAGCATATACATAAACTAGATGAAATAAAAAGTATTCTTAACGCTAATAATTTTAATCCAATAATTTGTAAAGGAGATAAACGTATAGATTCAATTGGTCAGATTCTTGGTTGTAATTTTTCTTCTGCAACAAAAATTATTGATGAAGTCGATATGTATTTATTTATTGGTAGTGGTACTTTTCATCCATTGGGTCTGTTACTGTCTACTAAAAAACCTGTTGTAAGTTGTGACCCACATACAAATGAAGTTAAATATAAAGAATTAGAAGATATAAAAGATATGATTCTTCGTCAACGTTATGGTGCTATTGCTCGATCTAAAGATGCAAAGATTTTTGGTATTGTAGTTTGTAGTAAAATTGGGCAATATCGGTTTAAAAAAGCGCAGACTTATAAGAAACTAATCGAATCTAAAAATAAAAAATCTTATATTTTAATTTCTAACTTTTTTTCAGCATCTTTTCTCGAAAGTTTTAGAGATATAGATTGTTTTGTGTCATTTGGTTGTCCACGTATAGCAATTGATGATTATATGCAATATAAAAAACCTATCATAACTCCAATTGAACTTGAAATTCTTCTAGGTTTTAAAAAATGGGATGATTATAAGTTTGATGAAATTTTAGTTTAAAAAATAAATGGGCGAGGCCAGATTTGAACTGGCGACCTCCCGGTTATCAGCCGGGTGCTCAAGACCAAGCTAAGCTACTCGCCCATAAATGCAGACTAGTATTATAGTTATCATATAAACTTTTGAAATGATATAATTTTTTACCCATAATCCTTTTATTTATCTTTAGGATTTTTGAATTGGATAATTAAGAATCCATTAATAATATTTACCTAAATTTGCACAAATAAGATACTGTAATAGTTGAATTTGCCAAAGCCTTAATAATATTAAAGGTTGCCTTTGGGTTACATCTCTAATTTAAAAAAGATTTACTAAAAATTATTTTTTATTTAATTTTTTATTTACAATATGCTATATGAATCAAATAAAACGGATTTGCACAATAAACATCTATTTTACCATGCTACTCTTTGTTTTGCACAAAAAATGCATTTCTGCAATCTATAATAAATCTAAAAAACCATATTCTTTAAAACTCTCTTTTATATGGAAATATTTGTAGTACTTAATCGCATTTGGGAATTTAGCAGATAAATCTTCCATCGTCTGATGTAGCTGACTTGTATCTTTAAAGAAAAATTGCAGTTCAAGATCATCGTAACCAAGTACTTTGTCAATTGATGAGAGATGTTTATTATTTTTTATATACTCAATAATTTTTTCTGTTTTTTTATAATCCCTTAAAAAAATAAATACCTTATACCAATTCACACCTATTAATTTTGATGATTGAAAAATATATGTAAAACTTTTTATTATTCCTCTATCAACTAAGGATTTAATTCTATTGTTAATTGTAATTGATTGTTTTTTCAGTTTTTTTGCAATTTCAATTGTAGGAATTCTAGCATTTTTATTTAGCAATTTTAAGATTTCTTTATCTACATCGTCAATTCGGGTCTTTTTTTTATTCCCCAAAAAAATTGGTTTATTCTCTGATTTTAACTCATCTAAATCATCGGCACTAGCAATAATTGAACTTCCGAAAAAAGTTTCTTGTTTTAAAAATAATGAAAATATTTGATCTGCAAAATAATCTCTATATTTTAATAGTGTTTTTTCCCAATAATCAAAGGAGTCATAAATATCTTTTACAGCAAGAATTACTACTAAATCAAAGTCTCCATCAGCTGATAATACAGTTGTAACCTCTGGACTTTTTACAAAATAATCAATAATTTCTTTTTTAACTTCAGGATTTATAGATTGGAAAGTTAAATAATATCTTACAGCAATTAAACCGAGACAACGAGGATCAATATAAATACTAAAATTACGAATGATTCCTTTATCAATTAGATTATTAACTCTATTGGAGACTACATCTTTATGTAAACCAACTTTTTTTCCAATTTGAGTATAAGACTGTCTTGAATTAATCCTCAAATGAAATAATATTTTCTTATCTTTTATGTCTAGTTTTTTCAAACTGTTCAACAATTATGAAATAATCTTTTTTATATTTTACAATTATGTTTTTTATTGTTATGCAAAATAGTTATTTATTATTCATTTTAATCAATAACATGGATAAATGTACAAAGTCAAATAAAACGAAAACTATTTGAATATTAAATTTGAAAAAAGATTATTTTTAATATAATATAATATTTTGGTTAAATTAAAATGGTGAGGTAAAAAATGTTTAAATTTAAATGTTTAAGAATTTTCATATTATTGAATGTTCTTTAATTGCTGATCTTATTCAAGGATTTTGTTTTTTTAATTTTATTGTTTCTAAAAATGATTTTGATGAATTATCTTATTATCAAGCTGTTTTTCAAGTTTATTTGAATAATAAAAAAATAATTTAATACTAATCGATATTTTAATACGTTATAAAATATTTCAGGAGTTATTATGAGTTTGGAAAAAACAATTAAAGAGCTATCGAAAAATGAAAAAAAAGTTCTTCTCGCGTTACATAAATTAAAAGGTGTAGCAACACCAGAACAAATATTTAAAAATGGAGATTTTTCTAAAGAAGTAGAAATAATGAATGCTTCATCTTGGCTAAAATCGAAAGATTTAGTCGAATTAAAAGATGATATTAAAACCGTTTTTTCTCTTGGTAAAGAAGGAGATCAATATGTTAAAAAAGGACTTCCAGAGAGAAGAGCGTTAAAATATATTTTTGATAAAAACGGAAATATCCCACTGAAAGATCTATCAAAAGTTTTAGATAAAAACGAAATTCCTGTAGCAATTGGTTGGTTAAAAAGGAATCATTGGATAAATATAGTAAAAGAAGAAGATACATATTTAACTATAACTGAAGAAGGAATAAAAGCAATAAATACTGAAACAGAGGAAGAAAAAACATTAAAAACAATTTCTACTAATCCAAATATTGAAATTGAAAAAAATAAGATTCTTTCTCTTTTATCTCGTAAGAATATAATTAAAGAAAAAGATGTTATTACTTGTACAATTACTTTAACCGAAAATGGTAAAAAAATAATAGATAAAGGTATTGAAATAAAAGAAGAGATTTCTCAGATAACCTCTGAAATTATTAAAAATGGTTTATGGAAAAATAAAGAAATTAGACCTTATGATATTAATACATTTGCTCCAACATTATATGGTGGGAAACCACATCCACTAATTAATTTAATCTCCGATATTAGACAGATATTTTTAGAAATGGGTTTTGAAGAAATACAGGGAGATTATGTAGAATCTTGCTTTTGGAATATGGATATGCTTTTCATACCTCAAGATCACCCTGCGCGTGAGATGCAAGATACTCTTTATTGTAAAAAACCTTCTAAGATAAAAATTAATAATGAAGAACTAGTTAAAAAAATATCAATGGTTCATGAAAATGGGGGTAATACAGGTTCAAAAGGTTGGGGTTACAAATTTTCAAAGGATGAAGGTGAGCGAGCTCTCTTGAGAACTCACACAACTGTAAATACTATTCGTTATCTCTATGAGCATCCCAAACCTCCCTGCAAAGTTTTTTCTCTTGGCCGTGTATTTAGAAAAGAAAATATAGATGCGACGCACTTACCTGAGTTTTATCAGATAGAAGGTATTATTCATGAGGAGGATGCAAATTTTAAACAGCTTATAGGTGTTTTAAAGGAGTTTTATAAGCGAATGGGTTTTGAAAAGATTCGTTGTAGACCTGGTTATTTTCCTTATACTGAACCAAGTATGGAGGTGGATGTTTTCTATAATAATAAATGGATGGAGTTAGGTGGAAGTGGTATTTTTAGACCTGAGGTTACTAAACCTATTGGTGTTAAAAACCCTGTTCTTGCATGGGGTTTGGGTCTTGAACGTCTTGCTATGTTAAAGTTTGGTTTAAAAGATATTCGTGAGCTTTATATTAGTGATCTAGAATGGCTTAGGAGAAAACCTCTTATCTAAATCTGTTTTTTTTCTAGAAGAAAATAACCAAAATATTTATATAGAAGTGTTTATATTCGGATTTTACTTTTGATATAAATTTTAGAAGGAGGTAAAATAAATTATGATGACAGGACAACAACAACCAATAATAATATTAAAAGAAGGAACTAAAAGAGAAAAAGGACGTGGTGCTCAAAGTAATAATATAATGGCAGCACGTGCAATATCAGATGCAGTAAAATCAACATTAGGTCCCAAAGGAATGGATAAAATGCTTGTTGATTCTATGGGGGATGTAGTTGTAACAAATGATGGTGCAACAATATTAAAAGAAATAGATGTAGAGCATCCCGCTGCAAAAATGATAGTTGAAGTAGCAAAAAGCCAAGATGAAGAATGTGGAGATGGAACAACAAGTGCAGTAGTTCTAACAGGTGAACTACTGAAATACGCAGGAGACTTACTGGATCAAAATATTCATCCTACTGTTATTACAGGAGGATACAAGCTTGCAGCACAAAAAGCAATTGAAATACTTAATAAACTATCAATACCAATTAAATCTAATGATAAAAAAACATTAAAAAGTATAGCCACGACATCAATGGCAAGCAAAGGAGCAAGCACTGAAAAAGAACATCTAGCAGATATCGTTGTTGATGCAGTTTTAAGTATCGCAGAAAAAATAGGAAATAAAACAGTTGTAGATCTTGACAATATACAAATCGAAAAGAAGCAAGGTGGCGGAATAGCTAACACTGATGTAATCTCTGGAATAATTTTAGACAAAGAACGAGTTCATGAAGGAATGCCAAAATTAGTTAAAAATGCAAAAATCGCTCTAGTAGATGTTGCTCTTGAAGTTAAAAAAACTGAAGTAGATGCAAGAATTCAAATTAATGATCCAACTCAACTACAAGCATTTTTAGATGAAGAAGAAGGTATGATTAAAAAAATGGCTGATAAAGTTAAAAAGAGTGGAGCAAATGTTTTAATCTGCCAAAAAGGAATCGATGACATTGCACAACATTATCTTGCAAAAGATGGAATATATTCCGTTCGTCGTGCAAAAAAATCAGATATGGAAAAACTTGCTAAAGCCACTGGTGCAAATATCATTGGAAATCTAGATAGCCTTACAACAAGAGATCTTGGTTACGCCGGACTTGTAGAAGAGAAAAAAATCGGAGATGATAAAATGACTTTTGTAACAGAGTGCAAAAATCCAAAAGCTGTAAGCATACTTATCCGTGGTACAACTGAACATGTTGTAGATGAATTAGAACGAGCTCTTCATGATGCATTAAGTGTTGTATCAGTAGGTATCGAAGATGGAAAAATGACTGCTGGAGGAGGTGCTGCGGCAACATCAATAGCAATGGCTCTACGTGATTATGCACCAAGCGTTGGTGGTCGTGAACAAATGGCTATAGAAGCATTTGCAAATGCAATAGAAATAATCCCAAAAACACTTTCAGAAAATGCAGGTTTAGACCCAATTGATATGATGCTTGAAATCAGAAATGCACATAAAAAAGGTAACAAATTCTCTGGAGTAAATGTATTTACAGGAAAAATCGAGGATATGATTAAAAACAATGTAATTGAACCATTAAGAATTTCAAAACAAGAAATTGAAGCAAGTAGTGAAGCAGCAACAATGATACTACGTATCGATGATGTAATTGCATCAAAAGGTGGTGGAGGAGCCCCAGCAGGAATGCCCCCAGGTGGAATGGGCGGTATGGGCGGAATGCCACCAGGTGGAATGGATTATTAAAAATAATCCTCTTTTTCTTTTTTTTAGATGACATATAGGTGAGATATGACTGCAAAAAAAACTACAATTAAAAAGAAAAACGAACCAAAAAAAAATATAAATTATAAAAAAGAAATTGAAAAATTAAATATTGAACTTAAAGAAAAAAATAATAAACTTTTAAGGAATATTGCAGACTTTCAAAATTATCAAAAAAGAATAGAAAAAGAACAAAATTGCCGTGAACAAGAACTAAAAAAGAAATATATAGAAGAACTCCTAAGTTTATATGAATTATTAAAAAAGGCTTATGAAGATAAACATCCAAAAGATGGATTAAAATTATTAATAAAGAATATTGAAAAATTTTTAGAAAAAGAACAAATCAAACCAATTAATTGTATAGGTGAAAAATTTGATCATTGTATTCATCATGCAATTACAACTCTAGAAAAAAATGATTGTGAGGATAACACTGTTATAGAGGAGGTTAAAAAAGGTTATATGTTAAAAGATAAAGTTCTTAGACCTTCTCATGTAATAGTTTCAAAAAAAATTAAAAAATAAAAAATTTTGAGGTGAAAAGAAAATGGGAAAAATAATTGGAATAGATCTTGGAACTACAAATTCTGAAGTAGCTGTAATGGAAGCAAGTAAACCAATAATAATAAAAAGTGCTGAAGGTCAAAATTACTTTCCAAGTGTGGTTGCGTTTACTAAGGATGGTGAAATGCTCGTAGGTGAAACAGCTAAAAGACAAGCAGTTACAAATCCCGAAGGTACAATTCATCGTATTAAAAGAAAAATGGGCTCTGGTGATAAAGTAAAAGCTCATGGTAAATCATATAGCCCTGAACAAATTAGTGCATTTATACTTCAAAAAATAAAAAAAGATGCAGAAGAATTCTTAGGAGAAAAAATAACTGAAGCAGTTATAACTGTACCAGCATACTTTAATGACGATCAACGTCAAGCAACTAAAGACGCAGGAAAAATAGCAGGACTTAAAGTAAAACGTATAATTAATGAACCTACAGCAGCTAGTCTAGCCTATGGTTTGGAAAAAGAAGGAGATCATAAAATTGCAGTATATGATTTTGGTGGAGGAACTTTTGATATAACGTTAATGGAAGTTGGAGAAGGAGTTTTTGAAGTATTATCAACAAACGGTGATACACAGCTTGGTGGAAGTGATATGGATCAAGCACTTGTTGATTATTTTGCTGGAATTTTTGAAAAACAACATAATTATGATTTAAGAAAAGATTCAAAGGCATTACAACGTCTAATTGAAGCTTCAGAAACTGCAAAAATAGAATTATCCTCTACTATGCAGACAGATATCAATTTACCTTATATTGCAGTAATCAATAATGAACCAAAGCATTTTGAAACAAAGTTAACTCGAGCAAAGTTTGAAGAGATAATCAGTGATATAGTTCATAAAACTGAAAAACCCTGTAAACAAGCATTGAAAGATGCAAAATTAAAACCAGAGGAAATTGATCATGTAGTCCTTGTTGGTGGTACAACACGAATCCCTGTTGTTAAAAAGAAAGTTCAAGAAATCTTTGGAAAAATTCCGAAACGTGATGTAGATCCAATGGAATGTGTAGCAATTGGTGCTGCTATACAAGCAGGTGTAATGTCAGGAGAAATTGATAAAGATATAGTTTTATTGGATGTAACTCCACTTACACTTAGTATTGAAACTCTTGGTGGCGTTGCAACTCATTTAATTGATAGAAATACTACAGTTCCTACTAAAAAAAGCAAGATTTTTTCAACAGCAGCAGATAATCAAACAAGTGTAGATATAAATGTTTTACAAGGTGAAAGACCTATGGCGGGTGATAATAAAAGCCTTGGCAGGTTTCATCTTGATGGAATCTTACCTGCTCCACGTGGTATACCCCAGATTGAAGTAACATTTGATATTGATGTGGATGGTATTCTTAATGTTAATGCAAAAGATTTAGGAACTGGTAAAGAACAAAGTATAAGAATTACAGGATCAACGAAATTATCTGATGAAGAAATTGATAAAATGAAAAAAGAAGCAGAAGAACATGAAGAAGAAGATAAAAAACGTAAAGAAAAAGTAGAAATTAGGAACAATGGTGACGCTCTTGTACATAATGCGCAGAAAACATTAGATGAATTAAAAGATAAAATTTCAAAAGATGATAAAGAAGCAATTGAAAATGCTTTAAAAGATTTACAAAATGCACTTAGTGGAGATGATATAGATAAAATCAAAGAAAAAACAGATGCTTTAACTCAAATTCTACAAAAAGCAGCCACAGCTATCTATCAAAAAGCAGCACAACAACAGCAACAAACTCAAGAAAAATCCAAAGGAAACTCAGACGAAGAAACATGGTCAGGTCACCCTGAGGATGATAAAACAATTAAAGCAGATTATAAAGTTAAAAAAGACGAAGATAATAAAGAGGATAAAAAATAAATCTCTTTTTTATTTTATAACAAAAACCGAACATGGAGCTTTTTGTATAACTTCATCTGAAATGTTTTTATTTATTACTTTATCTATTCCTTTTGATTTATTTTGATAAGCGATTATTAGTAAATCATCTTTTTTTACATATCGAATAATTTCTTCTACAGGTTTACCTGAGATCATTTGAGTTTCTATTTTAATATCTAAATTTTCAGCAATTTTTTTAAAATTATTTAAAAATATTTGAGATTCTTTTTTTAATTTTTCTTCAAGAATTACTGATGATATAAATTGATGTGTATCATTGAAAGCTATTATCTTTACTTCTATTCCAAAAATTTTTGCGAGATATGCTCCTTTTTTTACTGCTTTTTTTGAATTTTCAGTATTATCAACAGTTATAATGATTCTTTTAAAATTATTCATTTCCATATTTATATTATATATTACTATTTTGTAGTTAAGTTTTTCTTTGAATAATCTATTTTAAATTCTTTGAGGTTGAAAACATCTGATTATTAAAGAGATTGAAGCTAAAACTATTATGAGAAAGCATAAGAAAATAGATTCATGGTTTTTATCAAGGTATGGTATGAATCTTTATCGTGGCTGTAGTCATAATTGTTCATACTGTGATGGTAGATCAGAAAGATACTATGTTAATGGTGAGTTTGGTAATGATATTACAGTAAAAATTAATGCTATTGATGTTTTAAGACGTGAGTTAGATCCAAGGCGAAAACGTACACAATTAAAAAAAGGTTATATCATGATTGGTGGTGGCGTAGGGGATAGTTACCAACCTATAGAAAAAAAATACAAACTCACTCGTAGAACCTTGATGCTTTTATCTGATAAAGAATTTCCAGTTCATATCCTTACAAAATCAATGCTGGTAAAACGAGACATTGATATTATCGAAAAGATAAATGAAAAAAATAAATGTATTATAAGTTTTAGTTTTTCTTCAACTAATGAAAAGATTAGTAGTATTTTTGAACCAAATGTTCCTTCACCAAATAAAAGACTTGAAACTATAGAATTTTTAAAAGATAGAGGTATCAGTTGTGGTATGTTCCTATTACCAGTAATACCATTTATTACTGATATTAAAGATGTTATGGAAAGAACTATTCAGGATGCAAAAGACGTTGGTATAGATTTTATAATATTTGGTGGTATGACTTTAAAAGAAGGAATACAAAAACAATATTTTTTAAATGTTTTAAAACAACATTATCCAAAACTTATTTCAGAATACAATTTGATATATAAAAAAAGTAGATGGGGTAATGTAATCAGTGAATATAATAACGAGTTACATAAGTTATTTAATATCTTAATGAAATATTACAAAATACCTAAACGGATACCATTAGAGTTTTTTAAAAATTTTATTAATGGAAATGATCTTGTTGTTGTTCTACTTGAACATATTGATTATCTATTAAAATTAGAGGGGAAAAAGTCACCATTTGGATATGCAGCATATCAGATTTCACAGTTAGATATGCCTCTTAAAAATATGCTTTATAAATTGAATACTATCAAAGGTGTAGGTAAAATAACTGAAGGAATCATTCGTGAAATATTAACCACAAGTACTTCAAAATATTATGAAAAATTGTCAAAATTTCAATAAAAAAATTTGTTTACAACAATTAATACGATAATATACTTAAAATAACATTAAGTATAATTGATTGCAATATCAAGTACACTTAAGCTAAATATTCATATCATAGTTAGAAATTAACAAGAAATCTATTATATAATTTTTTGAAGTAAGGATTTTGTGTTTACATCATGAACACTTATAATATTGTAAATAAAAAAGGATTTAATATAAACTTATTATTTATCAGTAAAATACTAAAATGAAAAAGATATTTCACCCTCTAATTCTGCGGATGTGATCTAGTGGTTATGATTAAGGCCTTCCAAGCCTTCTGCCCGGGTTCGAGTCCCGGCATCCGCACCTTGAAAAGATTTCATGCAGGGGTAGCCAAGCCTGGCCAACGGCGCAGGACTTAAGATCTAGACTGTATAAAAGATGTTTATAAGGGTTCGATGAGACATCCTGTCTCGAAGGAGTCCGAGGGTTCAAATCCCTTCCCCTGCATATTATTATAATAATATGTTAATAAATATATTTGATCTGGTGTTTACTATTAAATCGTATCAAATAATGTCATAGAATCTTGCATTATTACTTGCTGATAATGATGTTTTTATTTCATTTGTAATACATTCCTGCTATTCCTATAAATCCTTTTTAAGATAAATCATATCAACAAGTTGTATGTCTCCCTCGAAAATAGGGTGGTCGTAATTGTCTGTAAAAAAATTCTTTACTCGATATGACTTTTCAAATCCACAACTTTCATAAAACGACAAGATTGTCGGCGTTTCGCCTGTCCCGACAAGCATTGTTTTGTAGTCGTTTTTGTAGAACTCAAAAATGAAATTTATCAATGCTCTACCGTACCCTTTGCCTTGATATTTCTCGTATGTCGCTATGTTTTTCAACTCGCAGGTTTCGCTATTTATCGGCACTACAACGCAAACACTTTTCAAATCATCGTCATATAAAGCAAACAAGTCTCCGCTCGGCAAATACTTGTCAATCATATTTTCCTGCTCGTCTGCCAGCAACAATAAGTCAAGGAACTGTTTCTTATTTTCGATAATTTTTTCTATTTTCATCATATCTCTGTTGTTTCCTAATTTATCAAGTTTTATTTTTGACTACTGGTTCGGTTTAAGTGTGAATGATACAAGTGTATTTAATAATCATTATTTTATTTCGTCTTTATGACCTCCTATGATGATTTATTCAGAATTAAAAAACAAAATCTCCAGGATGCTGTGACTGTTCTTGATAGTGCTTTTTCTGAGGATTCAATGTGGAAAGAAGTATTCGATGATGCAAAAAAGAACCGCATATTAACAGAGGTCATGGTGAGGTTTTGTTTGACGTATGGGACTTTTGTTTCTACATCTGATAAGTTAGAGGAGTAATGGCGATTGCACCTTATGGTAAAGATATGAACATGTTAAGCATTATTCGAAGTGGTGCATTTCTTCTTTCTATGAAAATTGGTAATGAAAGTAAAAAATTCAAGGTTCTTAGTGATGCTGTTGATGAAGCAAAGAAGACTCTTGATTTAGACCCGTATATACATCTGTTGATAATGGGTGTGTCACAAGATTATCAAGGAAAGGGGTTAGGTGGAAAATTGGTACGAGCACTCATTGAAAAATCAGAATCAGAGAATAAACCTATCTATTTGGAGACACAAAAAGAAGATAATGTTTTTTTCTATGAAAAGTATGGTTTTGAAGTTAAGAAAAAAATCATGCAACCAGAACCATTTGATTTACCGATGTGGTTAATGTTTCGAGATGTTTAATAATAAACATTTGATGAATTATTAATTAAAACATATGTATGAGCATTACACCCTCAGCGCAGACTCTCGACGGGAGCTTACAATTTATTGATTTATCTTAAGAAATTAAATAAACAAACAAACAACAGGATTAATATTTAAATCGTAAGAGCCCTACGACTGGACCAATTTTTTTCAAATTTTCATCCTGACTAAATTCAACAATGGCATCTGTACGTTCTGCGATTTTAATGATTTCTTCAATAATATTAACTTCGGATGTTTTCTTTCCACAGCGAGGGCAAACAGATGAGATGCCGTCTTCAAGCATTTGACACTGCTCGCAAATCCATCCTTTTTGTTTTACATCTTTTTCTACAAGTAATGCTTCTACTTGTCCATTTTTCACTGCAGTCAATGTATCTTTGATGCCATACACGGCTAGTCCGTTTTTCAAAATTTCAGTTTGAATCAGCTTAAGTAACCGACGGTGTTCCTGTTTACCTTTTTCTGTCATTATCTCATGTGTTTCGTTGAACAATCCAGATTCATCATCAATATCAACATTCACTTCTGCAATGACGACTTTTTGAAGCATTATCGGTAGCATGTCACGAAATTGTTTTTTTGTTTCCCCAGGGCCAGCAAGGATAATATTATCTTGTGTATTTTTTTGAAGAGCTGTTACAACTTCTGTTAAAAACGCATGGATATTTCCTTTTCTTAATCGTTGGAATCGTGCTTGGGACATACCACCTTTTTTATGCTTATTCATAATATCTACAGATAGATCTTCATCGACATGTATTTCTCCGCAGGAAAAAGAAAATATTTTTGCATGGTTAGAATTCAGTAACACAAGGGTATACGCCTTCCATTCATCAGCTAACTCAGCTATCTGGTGAATATAGGGAGATACGTCAACACTAAGAGAGTTTTTAACGTTCACGGGAAATATGATAGTCTTGAAAAAATTATTTTTATCAGATGCAAAAATTGCGTGATTTTCTACTTTGTTTTTCTTCAGATACTTCTTTATCTTATCCATGGTTTTTAAGAAATTTTTTAATTCATCATGTGTTAAAATGGACTGAATTACTTTTTCCCTATGCTGAATAAAATGTTCATCTTTTCCATCAAAATAAAGACTAACAAATGTATTCAAATTATCTTTATCATAAATTTCAATAAGTTCGGGTAATGTTTCATCGCATGCCTTCATGAGAAAAATATAAACATATTCATTTAAAAACATTGCTAATTACTAAATAGAGAAAGAAGTAATTTCACAGCAGAATGTTAATCTATTGTTTTACTCAGCTTTCCATATTTAAAACCTGTCTTGAACACAAGTTTTATTATTTTGTGAGGGTGATTGTCCTAAAAGAGTTTTTAGCTATATTATTAAATAAGGTTTTAAAATAAGAAAAAAAAGAAGAATTTAAAATCTTTTAAAAAGGAAATTTGTTTTATGCCTCTAAGAGATATAATATTAAGGAATACTCGCTCTAGCCAAATATTTTTATTTTTTAATTATAGGTCGAAAATAATTGAGACGAATAAATAGATAATAATTAAATTCAAAACTAAGAATAAAGTCATAATATTTGTTATAGCAATTTTTGATGCATTTTCGATTTCAAATGATGAACCAAACCACCCCTTTATTGCAACAATCAGAGGAATAAGTGATATTAAAAAAACTACTAAATAATTAATATATTCACTATAAATACCTGTCAATGATAGAAATAAGTAATAAATTGAGGAAATAAAAAGTGTAATTAAAATCACGGTATAACCAAATTTTCTTCCTTTTTTAACAATTAGCGTATTTTTATTTCCGATTTTATCTCCCTCCATATCTGGCATCTCAACAAGAATTATAAATTCAAGTCCATAAAAGAAAAGAGCAAAGGTAAAAACAAAGTAAAAAAGATCAAAACTCCCTTTTATTACTATATAGCCGATCCCTGGCATTAAAAAACCAATGTTTATCATATTCGCTATTTCACCAAAACCTCTATAGGCAAGTCTAATTGGTGGAGCTGAATAGAAAAAACCAAGCAAGTTTGCAAACAAAATAAACAAGAAAAACAAAATAGAGAAATTGTTAATCAAAATAAAAAATACAGAAAGAACTAGAGAAATTGACATTAAAACTAATGCAATTAATAAACAAGTTCTCCTAAGATCAGGATTTTCAATTAGAATCCTACTTCCACCAGAAATTGATGTTGGATTGTTATGTTTATCCACTTCAATGTCAAAATAATTATTACTATAAGAAAGTCCAAGATGTGCAGGAAACATTATTGCATATCCAAAAATAAAAAGATCAAATGAAAAATCGACACCTGATGAAATAGCAAGAAGTGAACCCATAATATATAAAAAAAATCCACCGGCTAAAAATCTTATTCGTCCGAGTTCTATTATTTTTCGAATCTTTTCTATATTTATGGTAAATCACCCACTTTATTTCCATAATAAATCTATGAAAATAAAAAACTTTGTTTTTAAACTCCCAAGAGACAAACTTAGGTTATGCTGAATATGATAGCGATAAAAAATATATTTTTAATACATATAATTTTTACAAAATTTAGGTTAACCGAAATATTTATATTTCAGATATATCTATATGTTATATAAGGGACGATTATGCCACAAGAACAAATTGAAGAATATCTTGAAGCAATCTATGATATCTCTAAGAAACAAGATAAAGCTAAAACAACTGAAATAGCTAAAAAATTAAAAAATGCTCCAGCCAGTGTAACTGAAGTTTTACAACGTATGGATCGTGATGACTTAGTAAATTATGAACCATACAAAGGTGCATCTCTCACAAAAAAAGGAGAAACTATTGTAACAAAAATTAAAAGAAAGCATAGACTTTTAGAAGTTTTTCTTGAAAAACTTTTACATATTCCAAAGGAAAATGTCCATGATCAAGCATGTAAAATGGAGCATGTCATAAATGATGAAACTGAACAAGCATTATGTAAAACATTAGGGATACCTACTAAATGTCCACATGGATCACAAATACCACCCTGTAATATTGAAGTTAAAAACTGTAATGATTGTATATCAAAAAATAAACTTATAGAAAATAAACGACAACAAAGACCTAAAGCTATAACAACCTTAAAACCAGGACAAAATGGAAAAATTGTTTTTATTAGAGGCGGAAAAAATGTTGTTCAAAGACTTTGCGATCTTGGTTTAACCAATGGAACTCGTGTTTCCCTTATTCGAGAAGCTCCACTTAAAGGTCCCATTGAAATATGTGTAAGAAAATGTAAAGTTATCATTGGGCGAGGTATTGCTGAGAAAATTTTTATTCAGATAGAAGGAACTTAAATGCAAAAACCAGACCTTCAGATTGCACTTGCAGGAAATGCAAATGTCGGAAAAAGTGTTATCTTTAATCAACTTACTGGTTTAGGTCAAATTATTGGAAATTGGCCTGGAAAAACTGTAGAAAAAGCAGAAGGAATACTTGTACATGATAATAAAAACATTAAAGTTATTGATCTACCAGGTATCTACTCATTTTCAACATACTCTCAAGAAGAATTAGTATCTCGTGAATATATTGCACTTAGTCATCCTGATGTTGTCGTAAATGTTGTTGATGCAACAGCTTTAGAAAGAAATCTGTTTTTTACTCTTCAACTTATTGAAATGCAAGTTCCACTCATTCTTGTTATAAATTTTGTTGATATTTCTAAAAAAAAAGGAATTAATATCAATTATAAATTACTTGGCGAAACATTAGGATTAACTGTAATACCAACAGCTGCAACAAAAGGAATAGGTATACATGAAATTGTAGATGAATCACTTAAGCTTTTTAAATCCAATTTTAAACCTAGTTTTTCAAAGATTAAATATGGTTCTGAAATAGAAAAAAGAATAAAAATACTTGAAAATGAATTGAAAAAAACTGATATAGTATATCCTCTTAGATGGACTGCGATTAAACTTTTAGAAGAGGATTCAGAAATATATAGGATTTTAAAAAAGGTTAATCCAAATATTGTCATAATTGCAAAAAAACTTTGTAAAGAAATAGAAGAAATTCATAAAGAACCATGTGCTGCGGTTATAACTTCTGAACGTTACGCGACCGCTGCCCGAATTGTTACAGAAGTGGAGAAGTATACACAACCACAGAAACCTTCTCTAGGTGAAAGACTTGATTTAGTGAGTATGCATGGACTTTGGGGATATATTATTTTGTTTGCTCTAATGCTTGCTATACTTGGATTTATTTCTTTATTTGGAGGATGGCTATCACAAATTTTACAAAATTTATTTGAGTTTTTTAATCCTAACTTAACTGATTTCTGGCCAGAACTTCTATGGAATGGTGGAGTTGTTGGTTTTTATGCTTCGCTCTCAGTAGCTCTTGGATTTATTTTACCATTTTATATTATACTTGGTATACTTGAAGATTCTGGTTATTTACCAAAGGTTGCTTATCTTATGGATCGCCCTTGTCATATGATGGGACTTCATGGAAAAGCAAGTATGCCATTATTAGTTGCTTTTGGATGTAATGTCCCAGCCTGTGCAGGATGTAGAATACTTGAAACTAATCGGGATAGATTAATTGCTGTTATTCTTTCAACGCTTATTCCATGTTCAGCCAGAACTGTTATAATTCTTGGATTAGTTGGGGTATATGTTGGTTTGGAATGGGCCGTAGCGTTATATATTTTTGACTTCTTATTAATTTTTTTAATAGGGAGGTTGTTAAATAAAACTTTACCAGGATCTTCTGTTGGTATTATTATGGAGATGCCACCTTTCAGAACTCCATCTATAAAAGTTATTCTAAAACAAGCCTGGATTAGGTTTAAACCATTTCTTAAAACTGCAATACCATTAATTATCATTGGAAGTTTAATAGTTGAAGCAATGAGATTGACAGATATTCTTCAAATTATTTCTAATTTTTTAAGTCCTATAACTGTCACTTGGCTTGGTCTACCTGCTTTTACTGGCTTTCTATTTATTTTTGGAATTTTAAGAAAAGAGGCAGCACTTGTTCTACTTACAATAGTTGCAGGAACATCAAGTATATCATCAGTGATGTCTCCTCTACAGATGGTTGTATTTGCTTTGGTGATTATGATTTACATTCCATGTTTAGCTACAATTGCTGCGATAATAAAAGAAACTAGTTGGAAATTTGCTATAAAAATAACATTATTTGAAATAATGTTAGCACTATTCATTGGTGGCATTGCCTATAGAGTCCTTGATCCTTTTTTTTGAGATTTTTAGGGTAATCAAGATACATTAGCTTCATTTAAATAAAATTTGAAATATAAATCTTTAATCAACATTAGATCACAAACTTGAAATAAACTTTTTTATTCCCAGTTTTATGCCTATTACTTCATTTCCATATAAACAACAAGAGACTAAAGGTGTAAAAACTTTAATTGGAGATCCTAAAAAAGCGATTATTAAACTTTCCATCCCAATGATTATTGCTATGTCAGTACAAACGATTTATAATTTTGTAGATACCTTATTTATATCAGGTATTGGGCAAGATCTATTTACTGATTCTAAAATAAGTGGAATTGGAGATCTTGGAGTAGCTGCTATAGGACTTATTTTTCCTTTTTTTATGATGGCAATTGCAATATCAACTGGTATAGGAGTTGGAGCATCTTCTGCACTATCACGGAGGATTGGTGCTGCAGATAAAGAGGGTGCAGATAATGTAGCTGAACATTCATTAATTCTACCTATTATTATAGCATTAGTTTATAGTATAATTTTATTAATATTTGCAGAACCTTTGTTAAAATTAATAGGCGCTGGAAAAGCACTTCCTTATGCTGTTTCTTATGGTAAAATAATTTTTGCTGGGAGCATTACAATATTTTTTATAAACGTTGCTACAGCAATATTAAGAGGTGAAGGTAATGTAAAAAAAACAATGTATGCAATCGTTTTTGGAACATTATTAAATATAGTTTTAGATCCCATTTTTATTTATGTATTTAAATTAGGAGTATCAGGGGCAGCATATGCTACAGTTATATCAATGCTTTTTACATCATTTATTTTAATTTATTGGCTTCTCATCAAAAAAGATACATATGTTAATTTTAAAATGAAAAATTTCAAATTTAAAAAAGAAATATTATTTGATATCTTTAAAGTTGGATTACCTGCTTCAGTTCAACAATTATCAATGTCTTTTACAATGTTAATACTTAATATTATTATTATTAATTTTACAATAGAAAAAGTAATAGGCATTTCTATTTATACAATTGGATGGCGGATTGTAATGGTAGCAATTCTTCCGTTATTAGGTTTAGCAACAGCTGTAATCTCGGTTACCGGAGCTTCTTTTGGTGCAAAAAACTACAATAAACTAAATACAGCTTTTCTATTTTCAATAAAATTTGGGCTAGTAATCGAAATTATAATTTCTGTGATTTTTTTTGCAATAGCTCCATTTATTACTTTGATATTTACAACTGGTGAGGGATTACCACCATTAAGAGCAGATGTTGAATTATTTGTAAAAATTTCTTGTTTATTTTATCCAGGTGCTGCTTTTGGTATAGCTTCATCTGCTATGTTTCAAGGTACTGGAAAGGGTGTTTATTCCCTAATAGCAACTTTATTAAGAACGATAATTTGTACACCAATATTTGCGCTTTTATTTTGTTGTGTTTTTTCATTTGGTCTTAAAGGTATATGGTGGGGTTTAGTAGTAGCTAATTTAATTGGTTCCATTATTTCTTTTACTTGGGCTAAAATATATATTAGAAATATAATTAATAAAGCAAAAAAGGTAAATATTTAAATAAATTAGTATAAGACCGAAGTTAATTACAAAAAAGATTTATTTGTTTCCAGATAGAAACTTTTAAATGTTCTTCAAAACATTATATTAACGGCTGTTAACATGAAATTTGATACTCTAAAAATAATATTAGTTCTTATCCTTCTTTTACTTACACCTGTGATATTACCGATAAATGCTCTAAATATTGAAAACTCTAATTTGACATATGAATATTATTCCTATCAACAAATGACAGATTTATTGCAAAATCTTCAACTACAATACCCTGATATTTATAAATTAGAATCTTATGGTAAAACACATGAGAATAGAGATATATGGTTAGTAAAAATCTCAGATAATGTAGAAATAGATGAAAAAGATGAACCAGGAGTTCTTCTTCTTGGTGCACATCATGGAGATGAAAAAATATCGTATGAGATTTTGTTATATTTTATAAAATTTATAAGTGAAAACTACGAAAAAGAAGACCGTGTTAAAACTATAGTTGATAATACACAAATCTTCTTAATTCCTATGATAAACCCTGATGGAGTTGAAGCGAATCAACGTAAAAATTGTAACCCAGATAAAGAACATGGAGTAAATACAAATAGGAACTTTGGATATGATTGGAAATATTACGATTTATTTCCGGATATATTTCATAAATCATGGGCTCTTGAAGAAACAAGCGGAAATTATAGAGGAACATCCCCAAATTCTGAAAATGAAACAAAAGCAATAATTAAAGTTGCAGAATCATTTACAGTTAATATATCACTTTCATATCATTCTGGTGCTGAGGTTATTTTTTTCCCATGGTATCATACAACTGAAAAAACACTACATGAATCCTTATTTATTAAAATAGGTAAAGCAATGGAAAAAATCAGTGGTTATCCTCTATGGACAGGTTCAAATCCAATAATTCCAAAATTTGGTGGGACATTAGGTACTTCTGAAAATTATTTATATGGGGAACATAAAATATTAGCATATACCGTTGAATCAGCTAGACAAAAAGCACCCACCTACTCAGATACTGTTTTAAATATTTGTAATAAAAATGTTGATCTCCACCTCTATCTTTGCGAAAAAGCTCAAACTATTGACAACAATAAAGATTACGTTTTAAAATCACATATAAAATCATTACCATTATTTTTTTATTTAATTTATCAAAAAATTTTAATCTAATACTTTCAATAATCTCCTCTTTATACTTATAAACAATTTTTACAATTTTTACTCAAATAAAGGTGAAATAATGAATGTATGGAACTATACAATTCATAATGTGAATAATAAAATATTTACTCAAAATCCTGAATATGCTGAGAAAAGAAGTAAACAAGGAAATATTGTTTTTTGTAAAAGAATTACTAATTTTTACAAACATTAATCAATAAAAGTTAAAAAGGGAGCCACAATACCAAGCGCCTGGTAATAATTATGCCTCCCTCTTCAAAATATATTCGTCAACCTATAGTAAGCGTTTTAGGACATGTAGATCATGGTAAAACCAGCTTATTAGATTACATAAGGGGATCAACTATTGTAACCAGAGAAGCTGGTGCTATTACTCAACATATAGGAGCAACTGAAGTACCAATAGAATCTATTTATAGTCTATGTGGAGAATTATTAAAAGGTAAAAAATTTACTTTGCCAGGTCTTTTATTTATTGATACACCGGGTCATCATGCTTTTACTACATTACGTGCTCGCGGTGGAAGCTTAGCGGATATTGCAATCTTAATAGTTGATATAAAAGAAGGTTTTAAACCTCAAACATATGAATCACTTCGAATTTTAAAACAATATAAAACACCATTTATTGTAGCAGTAAATAAGATAGATGCAATTTCTGGATGGAATAAAACAGATGATTCTGCAAAAAATCGAATTAATAATCAAAGGGTTTTTGTAAAAAATATTTTTGAAGAAAAAATATATGATATTGTAGGTACAATATCTGAAAATAAATTAAACTCTGATTTATATTTTAACATCTCCGATTTTAGGAAAACAATAGGTATAATACCTATTTCAGCAAAAACTGGTGAAGGCATTCCTGAGCTTTTAATGATACTCGTAGGTCTTGCACAAAGGTTCTTAGAAGAGAAGCTTCAAATCGAATCAGGACCCGGAAAAGGAACAGTACTTGAGGTAAAAGAAGAAATTGGTCTTGGTAAAACACTTGATGCAATAATATATTCTGGAACAATTAGAAATAATGATAAGATTGTAATAGGAACAATAGGTGAACCTATTGTAACAAGGATAAAAGCACTTTTAAAACCAAAACCTCTTGATGAAATACGTGATCCCCGTGAAAAATTTGATAGTGTAAAAGAAGTACATGCTGCGTGTGGAATAAAAATTAATTCACCTGAATTAGATGAAGTTATTCCTGGTGCGCCTATAAGAGTTGCAACTGAAAAACTAGATGAAATAATTCAGGATATTAAAAAACAAACAAAAATTGATTATGAATTAGATGAACAAGGTATAATAATCAAGGCAGATACCATTGGTTCGCTTGAAGCACTGATTAAAGAATCACGTGATAAAGGAATAAAAATTAGAAAAGCAGAAATTGGTAATGTTTCAAAACGTGATATTATTGAAGCAAATGCAACTCTTGATCCACTGACTAAACTTATTTTTGCATTTAATATCAAGGTATTACCAGAAGCAAAAGAAGAACTTAATAATACTAAAATAACTATATTTTCAGAAGATGTAATATATACAATAATGGAAAACTATGATGAATGGTTAGAAAAAAAGAAAGCAGAGATAGAACTATCACGAAGAAAAGAATATATTCATCCAGGAATGATAAAATTTTTACCAGAATATGTTTTTAGAATAAGTCATCCAGCTGTAATTGGTGTTAGAGTACTCAGTGGGAGAATAAAAACAGGTATGCGCCTTATGAAAAACAATGGAACTATTGTTGGAACTATAAAAGGTATCCAATCAGAAAATAAACCTATTGAGGAAG
This sequence comes from Thermoplasmatota archaeon, assembly GCA_041550515.1. Lineage (GTDB taxonomy): Archaea > Thermoplasmatota > E2 > DHVEG-1 > DHVEG-1 > PFL35. The sequence goes on from JBFEOQ010000013.1 coordinate 23,704, forward strand.
CTATACAAGGTCAAGAAGTAGCAATATCAATTGAAGGTGTAACAGTAGGCAGACAAATTAAAGGAGAAGATATATTGTTTACGGATATACCAGCAAGTGATGCAAAAAAACTTCGTGATATGGATGTTTTAAACATCGATGAAAAAGATGTCTTGAATAAGATATTTGAAATTAAAAGAAAAACTGATAAATTCTGGGGAATGTAATCTTTTAAAAATTTTTAATAAAAACCCTAATAAATATCTTGTTAATACCTGTTAGCAAATGGTATCTAATTCTATAAGGGAGATAAAAGAGGCAGAAAAGAAAGCTTTTCAATTAATAGAAGCTGCAAAAAAGGATGCTGAAAAAATAATTGAAAAGGCAATGGTGAATGCTAAAAAAGAAAAAAATAAAATTATTGAAAATGCTAAAAAAAAGATAAAAAAATTACATGAAACTGCTGAGCAAAATGCGAAAAAAAATATTGAAAAAATTCAAAAAGATATCAAAAAAGAAATCTCTCAAATGAAAAAAACCACAGATAAAAATATATCAAAAGCTGTGGATTCTATAATAAAGGAGATCGAAAGGGAGGAATAAACAATTTTATTTCCTGCTCCAATGAAGAAAGTTTCATTGATAATTCATCAAAATTATCTAGAGAATGCCATAGAAAAACTCCATGAAACAGGTTTAATGGAGATTATTGAAATATCAAAAGACGAACCAAAATTACTAGAAGAACTCGAACAAGTATCAATGCATTCTGATGCTGGTTTATGTGCAAATTATAAATTAAGAATTTCACGTTTAATTGGAATATTGAAAAAAATAAAAATTAAACCTAAAGGAATAAAAGGATTATTAAAACCAGAGCTTCCTAAGATAAAGACTGTTGAACGCAGATCTATTGATGAGATTTTTTCTAATACTGAAGATATTCTTCATAAAATTGAAGATAAAATATTAAATCATGAAGCTGAATTAAATAAATATGATGATCAATTAGAGCAGATAAAAATAGACACTCAACAACTAAATTATCTTAAAGATTTTGAAGTGGATATCTCTGATATTGGAGAATCAGAACACGTAATCATTAAAGCAGGACTAACATTTGATTTACAAACTTTAAAAACTGAAATAAATACTCTTGATAAAGTACATCTATTGTCAAAAAAATTTGGCCGAGGTAAAAAACAGGAATGGGCTGTAGTACTTGCTGGTCACATATCTGATAAGGAAGAAATAAATAAAATATTAAGAGATAAAATAACTGAGTTTGATTTAAAACATCTCTCTGGTTTGCCGAAAAATACTTTAGATACCCTTAAAAAGGAAAAACAAAAAATTAAAAATAAAAAGAAAAAAATTGTTTCAAATTTACGAGTATTTGCAGTAAATCAACTCGACGATTTATTAGCATTAAGAGAAGAAATTCAACTTGAACAAGCAAGAAAAGAAATTTCAAAAAATTTTGGTAAAACCGATTTTACATATCTAATAAAAGGGTGGGTATTAGAAGAGAATGAAAATAAAATAAAAAAAACATTAACAAGTATTTCAAAAGATCATATTGTATTAGAATTTCAAACTCCTTCAGTTAATCCTGATAATCCACCAGTTCATCTTAAAACACCTAAATGGGCAGGTGCATTTAGAACTTTTTTAGATTTATTTGCAACCCCTAGATATAATGAACTTGATCCAATGATAATCATGGCAATCTTTTTTGTTTTATTTTTTGGCATAATGCTTGGAGATGCAGGTTATGGTTTGGCTCTTCTATTTCTTTCAATATTTGGATATGTAAAAGTTGGAAAATATAGTGAAACAATTAAAAATTGGTCTTTTATGGGTATATGGCTTGGTTTGACAGCTACAATCGTAGGTTTTTTAACTCATAGTATATTTGGTGATCTCATACCTCGTTTTTTCCTTGGTCAACCTGATAAACTTTTGTATAGTTTTACACTATTTGGTATAGATCTACCAGTAGAACCTCTTAGAAATCCAATAATAATATTGGCATTGTCACTTGTCTTCGGTTTAATACACCTAAATATCGGAATAATTCTTGGTGTTTATCTATCTTATAAAAATAAAAAATATAAATCTCTGATAACAGAACACTTTTCATGGTTTCCAATTCAAATAGGAGGTGGAGCACTAATAGGTGCTTTTTTACTAAAGATGTGGAATTTAGGAACAGTTGAAATGTACATTTATGCAATTATTTTTATTATTGGAATTATTTTAAGATTAGTTAATGCAGGTCCTTTAGGATTGTTTGATATAACTGGTTATATTGGTGATTGGCTCTCATATGCAAGGTTATTAGCACTTGGTCTGGGCACTACAGGTATGGCTCTTGCTTTTAACATTATCGCACAATTAATTCCTGATATGATTCCAGTTATTGGTTTTATTTTTGTTCCAATAATTCTTATTTTTGCCCATACTGTAAATCTAGGATTACAAACTTTGGGTGCAGGAGTTCACTCACTTAGACTTCAGTATGTTGAATTCTTTAATAGATTTTATAGTGGAGGCGGGAAGAAATTTAATCCGTTCTCTATAAAACGTAAATATACAAAATTAGAAGAAGGTGAATAAAAACTAAATAGGAGGAAAAAAATGAAAAAAGGTAAAATTAAAGTTAAAGCTGCTCTAATTCTCATAGGATTTATACTAGTAACAATAACCGCACAAACTGTAGCTGCTGCTCCCCAAACAGGAGAAGCTGGAGAAACACAATCTTTAATAATAATCGGTTGTGCACTTGCAATGGGAATAGCTGGAGTAGGTTCTGCACTAGGATTAATGTTAGCCGGAACCTCTGCTGTTGCTGTAACCGCTGAAAAACCTGAACTATTTGGTAAATTATTAGTTTTCCAAGTGTTACCTATGACTCAAGCAGTATATGGTTTGTTAACAGCAATATTGCTTATGATGGGTGCAGGATTACTTGGTGGAGGTGGAGCTCAACTTTCCAACCCAATGCTAGGTTTATCAGCAATAGGAATTGGATTAGTTGTAGGACTTACAGGAATATCCGCTGCTAACCAAGGTATGGTAGCAAGCGCATCAATTGCTGCAACTGCTAGAAATCCAGATGTTGTTGCTAGAGGAATAATTTTTACTGTTATGCCTGAAACAATCGCTATCTTTGGTTTACTAGTTGGAATACTTCTTATGACAGGATTAGGACTTCTATAGATGGCAAGAACATGACAGCAGAAAAAATAATTGAGCAAATAAAGAAAGATTCAGAAAAAGAAATAAAACAGATTTTGGATGAGGCGGAAAAAAAAGCTACTAATCTAATTAAAGATGTAAAAAAAGAAGCAGAGCAAGAATCGCAAAAAATCCTTCTAGAAGGTAAGAATCAAAGCGAAAATCTAAGCAAAATCCTTATTTCCAAAGCAAACCAAGAATCAAAGAAACAGATGATGCAAGCTCAAGAAGAAATAATTGATGAGTGTTTTATTAAAGCTCATCATAACCTATCAACATTAAAGAAAGTACAATATAGAAATATAGTAAATAAATTGATAAAAAATGGGGTAAAAAAACTTGGGAAACAATGTACTATACTTGTTTCAAGGGATATTGACAAAGAAATTGCTGAAGATATGGGATTAAAAATATCAGGAAGCGTTGAAACATCTGGTGGAATTGTATTAAAATCAGCTAATGGAAAAATCACTTTAGATCATACCTTTGATGGGATACTCAAACGTAAGAAAAACGACATTAGAATTAAAATTGGGACATTGCTTTTTTCAGAGTAAGGTGTTGAATTGTTAGATTTGCTTCTTGATCCATATAACGCCCCCTTTTGGATAATGATCTTTTCAATAATAATTGTAGTTTTAGGATTAGTAATGAGACCTTTTATTACTCACATGAAATTTGCTTATCCAAACGCACTATTTGCAGCAATTGGAAATCCATTCATTGAGGAAAAAGATATCAGCCGAATTATAGAAAGCAAAGATCTTTCAGGATTTAAGGATTCATTAAATAACTTCAAAGAATACAATATTGCGGGAGAAAACACATACGAAGTACAACAATCATTAGACAATAACTTTATACAAACAATAAAAATGATAAGAAAAGACAGTCCCAAAGATATGAGTGACTTTTATGATGCATACCTCGAAAAATTAGATTTGTTTCTTATAAAAAATTTAATTAAAACTAAACTAGAAGATATACCAAATAAAGAAATTAAACTGGACGAAGCAATACTAGATTCAACAAAGGAATTATTGATAAAAATTAAGGATGCTGAGAAAAAAGACATATTAGATATATTGAAAAAATATGGCTTTGAAAAAGAAATAACAGATGTTATTTCTCAAGAAAAAGTAGATTTTTTTACACTTGACAATGAAATTAATAAGCAAATAATTAGTAAGTTTAAAAAGGTCAAAGTGCCATATAAATGCGAAGAAGGAAAACAAATATTCATAAAAAGAATGATAGATGTAATCAACATAAAAAACCTTTTAAGAGCAAAACAACTTGATTATGACATTGAATCTTGTAAAAAACTCTTTTTAGGAGAGGGACAAGAAATAGCTTTATGGAAATTTAAAGAGATGTCTGAAGTTGATCAAGTTTCACAAGTAATTTCAGCTCTTGAAGGTACCTCCTATTATAATATTTTAAAAGATAATATTGAAAATTATAATCAAGAAGGATCTGTTCAGGTTTTAGAAAATGCACTTAATGGATTATTCATAAAAATTATAACAGATATATCAACAAAATATTTTGTTAGTATAGGACCTACATTTAGATTTCTGATATCTAAAGAATATGAAATACAAAATTTAAAAATTATTGCAAAAGGAATCGATGAAGGTTTATCATCAGAATTCATTAAAAAATTTTTAGTAATGGAGGCTAAAACATGAAATTAGCAGTATTGTGTGATCAGGATACAGCTGTTGGTTTTAGATTTACTGGGATTAAGGATACTTTTATCCCCAATGGAAATGCTTTGCAACTCTTTAATGAAATTACGGATAGAGATGATATTGGAATTTTATTTATAACAGAAAAAATTGTACAAGATCTTGATAAGCATCTTAAAGATTTTAGAATTAGAAATAACATCCCAATAATAGTTGAAATTCCTAATAAAAAAGGAAGAATAAAAGAACATGTGGATTTTGTTTCACATTTAATTAAAAAAGCAGTAGGTATTGAAGTAGTAAAAGAAAAAATTTAATAAAAATATTTGGAGGCAAAAGTAAATGACAAATAAAAGTCAACAAGGAAGAATAATACGTATCTCTGGCCCTGTTATTGAAGCAGATGGCATGCGAGGAGCCAAAATGTATGATGTCGTACGGGTTGGTGAAGAAAATCTAATTGGTGAAATAATAAGGCTCAATGAAGATAATGCAATTATTCAAGTATATGAGGACACAAATGGTCTTAAACCTGGTGAACATGTATTTACTACTGGTATGCCTTTATCAGTAGAACTTGGACCAGGTCTTTTAACAAATATTTATGATGGTATACAAAGACCACTTCCTGCAATTATGAAAAAAACAGGTGAATTTATTGATCGCGGTGTAGAAGCACCTGCCATCGACCGAAAAAAGAAATGGCATTTTAAACCAATTGTAAAAGCTGGAGAAATAATAAGAAGTTGTGATGTTATTGGTGAAGTAGAGGAAACCACAATTATAACACATAAAATAATTGTTCCTCCAAATATAAGTGGTAAAATAATTAAAGTTGAAAAAGAAGGGGATTACACTGTTGAAGATGACATAGCAGTGGTTTCAACAGATAACGGTGACATTAAACTTCAAATGTTACAACGTTGGCCAGTTCGAATGCCAAGACCTGTAGCTAAAAAGTATGACCCAACTCTTCCACTTGTTACAGGACAAAGAGTTATTGATACTTTTTTCCCAGTTGCAAAAGGTGGAACTGCGGCAATTCCTGGTGGTTTTGGAACTGGAAAAACTGTTATGCTTCATCAGCTTGCAAAATGGAGTGATGCACAAGTAGTAATTTACGTAGGTTGTGGTGAACGCGGAAATGAAATGACTGATGTATTAAGAGAATTTCCAGAGCTTGAAGATCCAAAGTCCGGTGAACCTTTAATGAATCGTACAGTTCTTATTGCTAATACTTCTAATATGCCTGTAGCTGCTCGAGATGCTAGTGTTTATACAGGAATTACAATTGCTGAATATTACCGAGATATGGGCTATGATGTAGCATTAATGGCTGATAGTACATCCAGACTTGCAGAAGCAATGAGAGAAATTTCAGGTCGTCTTGAAGAAATGCCTGGTGAAGAAGGATATCCTGCATATCTTGCTTCAAGACTAGCAGAATTTTATGAAAGAGCAGGAAGAGTTAAATTGCTATGTAGTAAAGACAAAGAGGGTTCAGTATCAGTTATGGGTGCAGTAAGTCCCCCTGGAGGTGATTTCTCAGAACCAGTTGCTCAGAATACTTTAAGAATTGTAAAAGTTTTTTGGGCTCTTGATGCAGATCTTGCAGATAGACGTCATTTCCCATCTATTAACTGGCTTAAATCTTATTCACTGTATTTAGAAGAAATTCAATCTTGGTGGAAAAAAGAAATTGGTGAAGAATGGCTTAAACTTAGAACAAAAGCAATGGCTTTACTGCAAAAAGAATCTGAACTACAAGAAATTGTAAAATTAGTAGGTCCTGATGCTCTACCGCCAAGAGAAAGAGCTACTCTGGAATCTGCTAGAATGATACGTGAAGATTTTCTTCAACAAAGTGCATTTCATGAGATTGACACTTTTTGTCCTGGAAAAAAACAATATGAGATGCTTAGAATAATGTTAAAGTTCAATGATAAAATTATGGATGCAGTTGAAAAAAACGTTCTTGTTGATGATATAATTTCTATGAAAAGTAGAGAACATTTGGCAAGAATGAAAACAGCATCAAATAAAACATTTGAAAAAACATTTGGTGAAATGGAAAAAGATCTTGATAAAGAACTCGAGACTCTTATTAAAGGAGGAGGGAAATAAACATGAGTAACAAAGATATTGAATATACAACTGTATCTGAGGTTGCTGGACCACTAATTATTGTCGATGGAATAAAAGATGTTGCATTCAATGAAGTTGTTAAAATTAAAACAGCTACTGGTGAAGAAAGAACCGGTCAAGTACTTGAAGCTTTTATGGATAAAGCAATTATTCAAGTTTTTGAAGGTACAAGGGGTCTTGATACTGATAAAACAAGTGCTCGTTTTATAGGAGAAACTATGAAACTAGGAGTTTCAAAAGACATTTTAGGTCGTGTTTTTGATGGAACTGGTAATCCAATTGATGACGCACCTCCAATTATCCCTGAGAGTCGTCGAGACATAAATGGAAATCCTATAAACCCATATTCTCGTGAGTATCCTAGTGAATTTATTCAAACAGGTTTTTCAACTATTGATGGTCTAAATACCCTTGTTCGTGGTCAGAAACTACCAATTTTTTCTGGTGCAGGTCTTCCACATAACGAAATGGCTGCTCAAATTGCACGACAAGCAAAGGTTTTAGGTAAAGAAGAAAAATTCGCAGTTGTCTTCTGTGCAATGGGTATAACAGCAGAAGAGGCAAATTTGTTTATCCGTGATTTTGAAAATACAGGTGCATTAGAACGAACGGTAATGTTTTTAAATTTAGCAGATGACCCAACTATTGAACGTATAATTCTACCTCGTATGGCTTTAACATGTGCAGAATATTTAGCTTTTGACCTTGGCATGCAAGTTCTAGTTATCCTTACAGATCTTACGAACTATGCTGAAGCTCTTCGTGAGATAGCTGCTGCAAGAGAAGAGGTCCCTGGAAGGCGTGGTTACCCAGGTTATATGTATACTGATCTTGCAACAATTTATGAACGCGCTGGTCGAATTAAAGATAAAAAAGGCTCCATTACACAGATACCTATGCTTACAATGCCTGATGATGATATTACTCATCCAATTCCAGATCTAACTGGTTATATTACTGAGGGTCAGATTGTTTTAAACCGTGGATTGCACAAAAAAGGAATTTATCCTCCTGTAGCAGTTTTACCATGTCTCTCTCGTTTAATGGACCGAGGAATTGGTGAAGGGCGTACTCGTGAAGACCATGCTGATGTTTCAAATCAACTTTATGCTGGATATGCTGAAGGATGTGATCTTCGTGATCTAGTAGCAATAGTAGGTGAAGATGCTCTTTCTCAAAGAGATAGAAAATTCCTAAAATTTGCAGATGAATTTGAAAAACAATTTATACAGCAAGATAGCCATGAAGATCGTAGTATTATAAAAACCTTAACCATTGGATGGAACTTACTTTCAGTTCTTCCAAAAGCTGAATTGAAAAAAATAGATGAAAAATATATTAGTAAATATCATCCTGAAAAAACAAAAAAGGAAAAATAAAAATGGCAGAGCAAATAATGGAGGGCGTAAGCCCAACAAGAATGGATTTACTTGATATAAGGAAAAAATTAGTATTAGCTGAAAAAGGACATAAACTTTTAGAAGAAAAAAGAGATGCACTTGTAGAAAAATTTTTTGGAATAATACACACAAGAAATGAATTAGTTAAACTTTTAGATAATGTTTTTAAAAAATCATTTCAATCTCTTATACAAGCACAGATGATCCTTGGTGAAAAAAGAGTTAAAGAAATATCATATCTCTCCCAAGATATTGGAGAAGTTGATTTTGAAACTGATAACATAATGGGTGTAAAAATACCAAAAATGAACCTGGAGAATATTAAAAAAGATATAAAACCTGATTATAGCTTTTTTGAAACTTGCTCAAAATTAGATGATGTACAGAAAGATTTCAAAAATCTTTTGTCAAAATTAATAGAACTTGCAGATTTAGAAGGAGGAATTAAATCTCTTGCTGTAGAGATAGAAAAAACAAAAAGAAGAGTTAATGTTCTTGAAAACAACCTTATTCCAAAGCTTATTTCCACCATTAAATACATTGAAATGCAACTTGAAGAAAGAGAAAGAGAAGATTTTTTTAGAAGAAAAAGAATAAAAGCCTTAATAGAATCTAAAAAAGTTAGATATGACAAAAATAGAAGATGATCCAATACTTGGAAGATTTTTTGATACACCTGAAAAAAAAGTAAAATGGCTTGTTAGAATAAAAATTTTTTATATACTTTGGATAATTTTTATAATAATTGGCATTTTATTCTTATTTTTAAACTATTATCTATAAAAAAAGAATAAGTTTTTTTTAGACATCTTTACCCATATCCCAAATTGCTTTTATCGCAAGAAGTACAACAATGGGTCCAACAAAAATTGCTAGTGTAAGAGATAAACTCTCTAGAATTTCTTTAATGCCAACAAGATCTGATGGTAAATCTTTGAAAACTGCATACATAACAAGTAATGCTATACCTGCAATCAAGAAACCTGGTGTTTCTTTTTTAGTAATTGTTCCTTCACCTAATACTGTTAATAAACCAATTATAACTCCAAGTATAACTAATATCCAAGCAATTACTACATTATCAGGGGTAAAAAGAGTTGTCTTATCTAGTTTCATCCATGCTTCAACTATTCCTAGAAGAAGAGCTATAGTTAAACCTATTATAAAAGAAAACATTCCTACTTTTGACATTATTTCATTTTTTAACATTTTTTCCTCCACCTTTTTTTCCAAAAACTATTATTATTAAATAAAATTTTCTAATATTTTGTTTAATAAAAGAAAAATTGATATATGAAACCTTCATACAACAGTTAAAAAAATTATTAAATTCCTTAAAGTTATTAAATAATAAAAGAAATGGTGAACAAAGTGTCAAATGAAAACCAAGAAGAAAAGAAAATTCTAGAAAATAAACCAGAAAAAAATCAGCCTATTAAAGAGTGGATTAAAAAACAGAGTATAACAACAACAGCAGATATAAAAGTACCAGAACTTTTACTTGATCAAGTAATTGGTCAAGATAAAGCAGTAAATATCGTTCGTAAAGCGGCTGAGCAGAAACGTCATGTTATGCTAATAGGTGACCCTGGTACGGGTAAATCTATGGTAGCACGTGCAATGACTGCTTTTTTACCAAAAGAAGAATTAGAAGATATTATTGTTTATCCAAATAATGATGATTCAAATACTCCACATATCCGTGTTGTCCCAGGTGGCAAGGCAAATGAAATAGTAAAAGCTCAGAGAGAAGAAGCAAAGAAGAAAAAAGAACAACAAAATAGTATGATTTTCTCTATTGCTTTTTTAATTTTAATAATTTCAGCAGTAGCTGCATTTTATGAATTTTTTACTGATGTAACAAACCCAGTTCTTCACATAGAATATTTACTATTTGGAGGTATTTTTGCTTTTATAATAATATTATTTTTTTCAAGAGGAGCCTTAATGCAACGCAACACTCTTCATAATATACCTAAAATTTTAGTTGCTCATGAAAAAAAGGATTTACCTCCATTTATAGATGCTACTGCTGCTCATTCTGGTGCTCTTTTGGGAGATGTACGCCATGATCCATTTCAATCAGCAGGCCTTGAAACACCTCCGCATCAACTAGTTGAAGCAGGTTCTATTCATCGAGCACATAGAGGAGTTTTATATATTGATGAAATAAATACATTGAGTCTACCTTCTCAACAACATCTTTTAACAGCTATTCAGGAAAAAAAATTTCAAATCACTGGCCAATCTGAACGTAGTTTTGGTGCTATGGTAAAAACAGAACCAGTCCCTTGTGATTTTATCCTTGTTTCAGCAGGAAATCTTGACGCATTAAAAGGAATGCATCCAGCTCTTAGAAGTCGTATCAGAGGATATGGTTATGAAGTCTATCTAAATAGTAACATGGATGATAATAATGAAAATCGTGAAAAGTTAATACGTTTCGTTGCTCAAGAAATAAAAAAAGATGAAAAAATAGCTCATTTTGACCGAGATGCTGTAGGTGAAATTATTCATGAAGCTCAACGTCGTGCTGGACGAAAAGGTAAACTTTCTTTACGGTTACGTGAACTTGGTGGATTAATTAGATCAGCAGGTGATATAGCTTTTGAAAAAGGTGATAAAATTGTTACTCAAAACCATGTATTAGAAGCAAAAAAAATTGCTAAATCATTAGAACAACAAGTAGTAGATAGAGCAATTGAACAACGTCAGGATTATAGATCATTTAAAACATCAGGTCAGGAAATTGGAGTAGTAAACGGTCTTGCAGTTCACTCAGCAGATCCTTCAATGAGTGAATTTTCAGGACTGGTATTACCTATTGTAGCAGATGTAACTCCTGCAGGTTCTCAATCTGAAGGAAAAGTAATTGCTACAGGTAAATTAGGAGAGATTGCTAAGGAATCTGTCTTAAATATTTCTGCTATAATAAAAAAATATATAGGCCATGATATTTCAAAAAATGATATTCATATTCAGTTTATTGGGACCTATGAAGGTCTTGAAGGAGATTCTGCGAGTATTTCAGTTATCACAGCTGTAATTTCAGCAATGGAAGATATACCAGTTCGCCAAGACGTGGCGATGACTGGATCTCTTAGTATAAGAGGTACAGTGCTACCAATAGGTGGTGCAACAGCAAAAATCGAAGCAGCTGCTAAAGCAGGTATTAAAAGAATAATAATACCAAGATCAAATCTTAATGATGTATTAATAGAAGATGAATATAAAGATAAAATAAAAGTAATCCCAGTTGATACTTTACCCGAAGTAATAGATAATGCATTAGTTGGTGATAGAAAAGAAAAACTTTTGAAAAAACTTAAATCAATGAAACCTCTCCTTGTATCAGGTAAAATAGAACTTGAATCAGAGAAAAAAATAACAAAAACTCAGATAAATACCATAGATTCTAAAAAATAAAATTTATTTTCTTTTTTAATTAAAGTTTTAAACAAATTATAAATATTGTTTGTAGTGAAAATAATTATGAAAGCATTATTTATCGGTCGTTTTCAACCGTTTCACAAAGGACATCTAAAAGTAATAAAATATCTCTCAAATGAATATGATGTAATAATAATTGGTATAGGTTCTTCCCAATATTGTAGAACTATTGATAATCCCTTTTCATCAGAAGAAAGAATTTTAATGATAAAAGAATCGTTGAAACAAGAAAACATTAATAATTATAAAATTATACTTATTCCAGATATACATAATCCCCCTAAATGGGTTGATCATGTTTTATCGATAAATTCTGATTTTAATTATATTGTAACAAATAATGATTTTACTCAAAAATTATTCTTAGAAAAAGGTTTTAAAATTAAACAAACACCATTGTTTAATAAAAAAGAATATTCTGGTAGAGTAATCCGTAAAAGAATTTCAGAAAATAAATCATGGGAGAATCTTGTACCAATATCTTGTATTAAAATAATAAAAAAAGTTTTGAAAAGTAATAAAAAATTGAATTTTTAAAAAAATTAAATATTAATCATAAAATTATTGAGAATAAGTTTTTGTATGTTAAATTATATTGCGTTCTTCAGTTTTTATTGGGCCCGTGGGGTAGCTTGGCATCCTTCTACCTTGGGGTTTCGAGTAGATAAGGAGAATATTGAGGATTTTATTACCACTGTTGAATTAAATGGTGTTACAGATAATCATATCTATAATATACGATTGATTCTTCGACATTATCTAAATGCTGTTTACTATAAACTTGATAAAAATAGTACTTTTTCTTATCTTAAATATTTAAAAAATAAATACTCTGTTGCTCATTATAGAAAACAGTTATATCAGATTAAAAAGTTTTTAACATATAATAAAATAGAATGGATTAATGCAGTAAAACCACCAAGAGATCCAGTATATATTGCAAAAAGAATGACAGATGATGATATTAATGAGGTTTTAAATTATTTTAAAGGTTCTAAATTTGAATTAAGATATAAATCTGTAATTAAATTATGT
>JBFEOQ010000014.1:0-36065 GCA_041550515.1 Thermoplasmatota archaeon
TAAAAATATAATATTAAATATTTTGTAAATAATATGATATTTAAAGTTTAAATTAAATTTTTTAATTGTATAAAAAAATATAAAAAAAAGTATGGTAAAAATATTTATATTTGAAATGGTTTTAATATATTTATAAAATTTTTAAATAAAATTCTTTTTCTGATCTACCTAATTTTATTGTCTCTTTGTTTTATAAATGGTGATGATTGGCATCCACAAAAAGAAAGATCTATATAAAATCTAATTTTCTTCTTTGGTATCTTCACAGTATTCGTCATCTTCGTCTTTTTCAACTATTTTTGCTACACTTACAACCTTGTCACCCTCGTTAAGTTTCATAATTCTAACTCCCATAGTATTACGACCTTGTATTCTTATGTCATTAACAGGTATTCTAACAATCATTCCGTCTTTACTTGTAAGCATTATCTCATCTTCTTCTATCACTTCTTTAACATAAATTACTTGACCATTACGTTTATTAGTAACAATTGTTCTAACTCCTTTACTACCACGATGTGTTTTACGATAATCACTTATTGGCGAACGCTTTCCAAATCCATTCTCAGTAATTGTTAATAAATTTCCTTCTTCCCCAACTACTGCCATTGAAACTACTTTATCATCTTTTCTAAGTCTTATACCTATTACTCCTCTTGTAACGCGACCCATTGGTCTTACTTCTTGTTCTTTAAATCTACATGCTTGACCGTTTGCTGTTGCAATCATTATTGTTTGTTTTCCATCTGATAACTTTGTTTCAATGAGTTCATCATCTTTTTCAAGGTTAATTGCCCTTACACCATTCACTCTTATGTTACTATATGCAGATAGTGTTGTTTTTTTAATTATACCTTTTTTTGTTATAAAAACCAGGTAGTGTTCTTCATCAAATTCATGAATTGGAATTGCTGTTTCTACATATTCTCCTTCTTCTAGACGTGGTAGTAAATTTATTATTGCTTTACCTTTAGCATGACGGCTACCTTCAGGTATCTTATATCCCTTTAACCAAAATGCTTTACCATGGTTTGTAAAAAACATGATATAATCATGGGTACTTGTAACAAATGAATTTACGACTATATCTTCTTCTTTGGTTTGCATACCAACTAATCCTTTACCACCTCGATGCTGAAGTCTGTACGTTTCACAGGGAATTCGCTTTATGTAACCCGTTTCTGTAATTGTGATAACTACGTCCTGAACAGGGATTAAATCTTCTATTTCAATGTCTATTTCACCTTCTACTATATCTGTACGTCTTTTATCACCAAATTTTTCTTTAATTTCTAAAAGTTCTTTTTTTATTTCATCAAGAATATGTTGTTTATCTGATAAAATCCATTCAAAGTGTTCGATAAGTTTTTTAGTTTCATTATAATCAATTTTAACTGCTTCTATCTCCATACCAGTTAATTTTTGAAGACGTAAATCAAGAATTGCTTTAACTTGTAAATCAGAAAAATTAAAACGTGTAATAAGACTATTTTTTGCTTCATCAACGGTTTTACTACTACGTATTATTTTTATTATTTCATCAATGTTATTAAGAGCAATTATAAAACCTTCGAGGATATGCATTTTTTCTTGTGCTTTTTTGAGATCATAGTTTGTACGACGAGTTATAATAAGAATACGAAATTCAATAAAATGTTGGATTATATCTTTAAGAGTTAAGATTTTAGGTTCACCATTAACAATAGCAAGATTTAGTACGCCAAAAGTACTTTGCATCTCAGTATGTTGGAAAAGCTGAGATAAAACAACATCTTCTATCGCGTCACGTTTTAGTTCAATTACAATCCGCATGCCCTCTCTATCACTTTCATCACGCAAATCGCTTATGCCATCGATTTTTTTATCTTTAACCAAATTAGCAATAGTTTTCAAAAGATTAGATTTGTTAACCATATAAGGTAACTCTGTTATGATAATACGTTTCTTCTCTTTTCCCTCAAAATATGTTTTTGCTCTTATTCGAATAAGTCCTTTTCCCTCTGAATATGCTCGTAAAATACCTCCTTTTCCATAGATAATTCCAGCAGTTGGAAAATCAGGTCCCTTAATAATATCCATTAGTTCAGTAATTGTAATTTCAGGATTCTCAATAGTTTTTATAATACCATCAGTAACTTCAATTATATTATGTGGTGGCATATTTGTAGCCATACCAACAGCAATACCTGATGCACCATTTATTAGAAGATTTGGTAAAACCGCAGGTAACATCGAGGGTTCTTTAAGACTACCATCAAAATTATCTGACCATTCAACAGTTTCTTTATCTATATCTTGAAGCATTAAATTAGAAATTCTTGACATGCGTGTTTCCGTATAACGCATAGCTGCAGCACTATCTCCATCGATAGAACCCCAGTTTCCTTGCCCATCAACAAGTGGATAACGAAGTGAAAAATCTTGAGCCATGCGAACCATACTATCATACACTGCTTGATCCCCATGTGGATGATATTTACCAAGAACTTCTCCTACTACACGGGCAGATTTTTTATATGCCCTATTACTTGAAAGACCCATATCATTCATAGCATAGAGTATACGTCTATGAACGGGTTTTAGTCCATCGCGAACATCGGGTAATGCCCGACTCATTATTACACTCATAGAATAATCTATAAATGCTCTCTTCATTTCAGATTCAATTGTTTTAATATAATCTTTTTTAGATTGTTCATCATCTGTCATAATATGTCACCCTAGATATCTAAATTTGTTACCTCTTTTGCATGAGTTTCTATAAACTCACGACGTGGCTCTACTTTTTCTCCCATAAGAATAGTAAATAATTCATCTGCTTCTACTGCATCATCAACTCTTACCTGAAGAGTCATCCTATTTTTTGGATCCATAGTAGTTTCCCATAGTTGATTAGGATTCATTTCTCCAAGACCTTTATAACGTTGTATGTTGAATCCAGTCTCAATCTCTTTTAATCTTTCTGTTCTTTCTCTCTCAGAATAAGCATAATATATTTGTTTTCCTTTGGAAATTTTATATAGTGGAGGTTGGGCAATATACAAATAACCTTCTTCTATTAATGGTCGCATATATCTAAAGAAAAATGTTAGAAGTAATGTTCTAATATGTTCACCATCTACATCGGCATCAGTCATTATAATAATTTTATGATAGCGAGCTTTTTGAATATCAAACTCTTCATCTATACCAGTACCTATTGCAGTAATTAATGCTAGAATCTCATTGTTTTTCAACATTTTATCCATTCGAGCTTTCTCAACATTTAAAATCTTTCCTCGTAATGGTAGTATTGCCTGAAATTCTCTATTTCTTCCTTGTTTTGCACTTCCACCTGCACTGTCTCCTTCAACTATATATAATTCTGTCATTGCTGGATTTCTACTAGAGCAATCAGCAAGTTTTCCGGGTAATGCAGATGATTCAAGTAGTCCTTTTCGTCGTGTTAGTTCACGTGCTTTTCTTGCAGCTTCCCTAGCGCGACTTGCATTGATTGCTTTATCTATAATTGTTTTTGCAACAATTGGATTTTCTTCAAAAAACTCCGAGAGTTTTTCATTTGTTAAACTTTCCACTGCACCTCTAACTTCTGAATTACCTAGTTTTGTTTTTGTTTGACCTTCAAATTGTGGATGACGAACCTTACAAGAAATTATAGTAGAAATTCCCTCACGACAGTCTTCCCCACTTAAACTGAAGTCTTCACTATAAAACATTTTATTCTTTTTACCATAGTCATTCAGAACACGGGTGAGGGCTCCTTTGAAACCGGATAGGTGCGTGCCACCTTCATGTGTATTAATATTATTCGCAAAAGTAATAATATTTTCAGTATATCCATCTGTATATTGTATTCCAATTTCTACTTCAAAATCTTCTCTTTCAGCATAAAGATAAATAGGATTTGGATGAAGGCTGTTTTTATTACGATTAATATATAAAACAAATTCTTTGATTCCGCCATCAAAGCGAAAATTATCGTTTTTATTTATACGTTTATCTGAAAGACCTATCTCAAGACCAGCGTTTAAAAAAGCAAGTTCTTTTAATCTATTTGCAATTGTATCATATTTAATATCAGTTGTTTCAAAAATATTAGGATCTGGTAAAAATGTTATAGATGTACCATTTTTTGATGATTCTCCAATTTCTTTTACAGGTGAAATTGGGGTGCCATGATTATACTTTTGAGTGTACTCTTTACCATTACGACATACATGTGCTTCTAGCCATTCAGAAAGTCCATTAACACAAGAAACACCTACACCATGTAGTCCACCCGATACTTTATATGCTTTATTATCAAACTTTCCACCAGAATGTAGAGTTGTAAGTACTAGTTCTAAACCTGATTTTTTATATTTTGGATGTTCTTTCACAGGTATGCCTCTTCCATCGTCCTCGACTGTAACAGATCCATCTTCATTTAGTTCTACATTAATTTTTGTTGCATAACCTGCAAGCGCTTCGTCAATACTATTATCAACTACTTCATAAACAAGATGATGAAGACCACGTTCATCGGTACTACCGATATACATCGCTGGATTTTGTTTAACTGCAGCGAGCCCTTCTAATACCTGTATTGAATCCGTATCATAACTTGCATCAATCAGTTTTTTTGATTCTTTCATAACTTTCACATCACATATAGTATTTACTCTAATTAATGTAATTTTAAACAAGTTTTCTACATCCCATAATACTGGGTGTTTTTTCAACTTTTTATATGGGGTATATACTATTAAATGTTACTATTAAAAATAATATTTTTTATTTTTTTTTTTTTGAATTTACAAACAATTAATTATAAGTCGTTTTATTACAATTAAAGGTTTTTGGGGATTTTAAAAAATGATTGTTAACGCTGATTTGCATATTCATTCACGGTTTTCTGGTGGAACTAGTGATAAAATGAGTATTGAGACAATTAGTTTAGAAGCTCCTCGTAAAGGAATTAATCTTGTTGCAACAGGTGATTGTCTTCACAGTGGTTGGATAAAAGAAATTAAACAATGTAGAGAAGTTGATGAAGGTACTTTTGAACTAAATAAAACTCGTTTTGTTCTTAGTGTCGAAGTTGAGGCGGAAAAACGAGTTCATCATCTAATTTTTTTCCCAAGTTTTAGTGCAGTCGAGGATTTTAAGCAACGAATTAAACTTAAATCCCGTAATTTGGAAACAGATGGTCGTCCAAATATTAACTATACAGGTGAAGAACTTGCAGAAATTTCAAAAGATGTCGGTGCACTTATTGGTCCTGCTCATGGTTTTACTCCTTGGACTGCCATTTATGCTTATTTTGATTCTTTAAAAGATTGTTATGGGAGTATGACGGATTATATTAGTTTTATTGAACTTGGGCTAAGTGCGGATACTGATTTTGCAGATAGAATAAAAGAATTAAATAGACTAACTTTTTTAACAAATTCTGATTGCCATAGTGCTCATCCTGTTAGGCTTGGTAGAGAATTTAATCGTTTTCAAATGAAAGAAGTAACTTTTAATGAACTAAAAAAAGCAATACTTAGACAGGATGGAAATAAAACAATATTAAATGTTGGACTTCCGCCTCAGGAAGGAAAATATCATGAATCTGCATGTATAAGTTGTTTTACACACTATACTCTTGAGGATGCTATTAGACGCAGATGGAAATGTGGTTGTGGTAAACGAATTAAAAAAGGCGTTAAAGATCGAATAAATGAAAAAGCTGATTATTTAAAACCCATACATCCAGATCATAGACCCCCCTATGTTTATCTTATACCGCTAGCTGAAATTATTTCAAAAGCAGTAGATCAAAAAAATCCTTTTACTCAAAAAGTTACAAAACTTTGGACTGAACTCACTGATTTTTTTGGTAGCGAAATAAATGTTTTAATAGATGTAAATATTAAAGAAATTTCTAAAATCACAATTCCAGCAGTTACTGAAGCGATACAAGCATTTCGAGATAAAAAGGTAATAATTATACCTGGAGGGGGTGGTGAGTATGGCAAGATTAAGCTACCAACTTCAGAAGAAAATATAATATTACCAACAAAACCAAAAGATAAACAAACAAGTATTTTTGAGTATATAATCTGAGGTATTTTGTTGTATTATAATGAAGCAGAAGAAAAAATTAAAAAAATAATTAGTAAATCTTCAAATATATTACAAGATGTTGTGGATTTTCTTTATAATTTTTTTCATCACTACAGCTGGATTGGAATTTATATTATTCAAAAGGATGATTTAGTTCTTGGACCATGGAAAGGACCACATGCTACTGAACATATAAGAATTCCAATCGGTAACGGAGTATGTGGCAGTGCAGCTAAAACTGGAAAAACAGAGGTTGTAGGTGATGTACATTCTGATAATCGCTATATTTCTTGTTTTTTATCTACAAAATCTGAGATTGTGGTACCTATAAAAAAAGATAATATAATTGTTGGTGAAATCGATATAGATTCAGATAAAAAAGATGCTTTTACATTAAAGGATAAAATATTTTTAGAAAAAATTGCAGATATGCTCAGAGAGCATATCTAATAATTATTTTTTCAGTACTCAAGATCTTCATCATAGACTTATAGGTCTCAGAAAGGGTTCGTTCATCACTAATAAGTGTAAATAACATAGAGTTGTTAATTGTTTCTATCCCATCATATTCCTAATAGTATTTTTCCAGATATCTTTTAAAATACATATTTTTTGGTCAATTATTTTTTTACCATTATTTTCTATCATTATTTTATCAGATTTTATTTCTCCAATTTTGGTAAAAGGTGTATTGTTTTCTTTTAATTTTTTTTCTAATTCTTTTTGTTTTACTTTTTCAACTTCAATAATCCATCGAGTATTACTTTCGGAAAATAATTTGATATCTGAACGTAAATTTTTTGACATATTACTTAAATTTACTTGTGCCCCTATTCCTCCACCAATACACATCTCTGAAATACATACTGCAAGACCTCCCTCACTTATGTCATGACAGGAAACAATCAATTTTTTATCAATTACGTTAAGTATTCCTTTCATATAGTTTTTCAATGTGTTTATATCGGTTTTAGGAACAATCCCTCCATTAACTTTTATGGTATTA
Source organism: Thermoplasmatota archaeon (assembly GCA_041550515.1). Classification (GTDB taxonomy): domain Archaea; phylum Thermoplasmatota; class E2; order DHVEG-1; family DHVEG-1; genus PFL35. The sequence continues at coordinate 7,097 of JBFEOQ010000014.1, forward strand.
TAGTATTCTGAACCTCCCATTTCTTTTTCAGTTTCTTTACCAATTATATATATGAGATTGTTTTGTTTTTTAAAATCAGAGGTTACACATTTGCGTATGTCTGGGATGATTCCTATTCCCAATATCTGGGGTGTCGGTGGAACTGCTGTTTTTACTGATTCATTATAAAAACTTACGTTACCACTTATAAATGGTAAAGATAACTCTCTTGCAGCATCACCAAGACCTCTGCATGCTTCATAAAACTCACCCATTTTCTCAGATTTTTCAGGATTCCCAAAGTTTAAACAATCTAAAAGCGAATCAGGTTTTGCACCCACTGATATAAGGTTTCTACAAGTTTCATCAATAGCAGAACGAGCTCCCAAATAAGGATCTCTTTCCATAAATCGTGGGTTGATATTTGCGGTTACTGCAAGTCCTCTAAAACTATCTTCAAGTGGTTTTAAAACAGTTGCATCACCATGAGTTTCAAAATTGATTTTGCCCTGTAAAGGTTTTATTACAGTATTACCACGAACTTCGTGATCATATTGATGTATAACCCATTCTTTACTTGCTATATTTAAATTACCTAGTAGTTTTTTTATTATTTCATTTAGATTTGGCATTTCAAAATCATTATCGATATTTTCTTTTTGCTTGGATATAATAAATGGACGTTGGCAAGTATCATATTCTGGACCTCCTGTAAAAAAATCCATATCCATCTCTAGAATTTTTACTCCTTTGTATATAACCCGTGTAATTTTCTCTTCAATAACTTTTCCAACAACTGATGCTGTTATATCCCACTGCTTACATATATGTAGAACTTCTTCAACATTTTTAGGGGTAACAAGAAACATCATACGTTCCTGACTTTCAGATATCCATATCTCCCAAGGTGAGAGTCCTTCTTCCTTAAGAGGTATATTATCAAGAATTATTTCAGCACCATAACCTGCGGCATAAGCTAGTTCTCCACTAACACATGAAAGACCTCCACCACCAAAATCCTTAAGCCCTTCAAGAAGTCCTTTACGATTACATTCTAGTGTTGCATGAATTACTGGTTCTTTTGTTATAGGATCCCCTACTTGTACTGCAGATCTACTACTTTCTTCACTATCATCTTTTAGTTCTGCACTAGCAAATGTTACGCCATGTATTCCGTCTCTACCAGTTTTTCCACCAACATAAATGTAGATATTTCCAGGAGCTTTTGCTCGGCTATGTATAAGTTCTTCTTTTTTTAATATTCCAATACAGCCAACATTTACTAGACAGTTACCTGTATAACCTTCATGAAAATATACTTGTCCTGAAAGTGTCGGTATTCCAATTCGGTTACCATAATCACGAATTCCGTCCACAACTCCTTTAAATAAAAACCTTGGATGTTTTACACCTTTTGGTAATTTTTTTTGTGGTAAATCAAGTGGACCAAAAAATAATGGATCTATATATGCTATGGGTTGTGCTCCCATACATAATACATCCCTTACAATACCTCCTACTCCAGTTGCAGCACCACCATATGGTTCGACTGCACTTGGATGGTTATGTGATTCAAGTGCAGCACAATAATAATGATCTTTATCAAATTCAATTATCCCAGCATCTTCACGTGTAATAATTTTATCTTCTGAAATTCCAAACAGATATTTTTTTAAAGGAATTTTACTAGATTTATAACAACAATGTTCGCTCCAAGCTTGTCCTAAAGCCTGTAATTCTATATCAGTTGGAAGACGATTTTTATTTTTAAAATAAGATTGTATATTCTTCATCTCAGGTAGAGCAAGTGCAAGTCCCATTTTATTAGAGATATTGACAAGCTCGGAGTCAGATGCAGAAAAAACATCGATTTCAAAACATTCAAACTTGTCAGTTTTTCTGTTAAAAAATCTATCTATATTCACTAATAATCACTCCGATTGAATTTATTTTTTTATAATCTCTATTTCATAAGTATGAACAACAGGGTTAGTAAGTAAACGTTGACACATCTGTTCAACACTTTTTTTAACATCGGACTCATTCATGCTATCAATTAAAAGATCAATTGTTCTTGTAGTTTTTGATTCAATAACATTATTAAAACCAAGTAATTTTAATGCTTTTAATGTATTCGCACCTTCAGGATCAGACACACCTTTTTTTAGTCCAATTGTAACTTTTACTTCAAACATAAAACATGTTTCCCCTTTAAGCGGAACATCAAACAAACCCTAATTAAGTTTATTGTTTTGCCAACTAAAAATTTGCTTAATTTTATTATGTAAATCTAAAAGAGATCCTTCATTAGAAATTATCACATCAGCAGAGGCAATAACTATGTTTAAACCCCAGCTGATTTCACGATTATCACGTTCTTTAATTCTCGCTAAATCTTTGCTATCATCTTTTCTATTCCTATTCATTGCACGTTGATAGCGTAATTCATCTGTAACTTGAATTGCAACTAGTAAAAAATCATCACCTAAATTTCTTTTGAAAGTTTCAATTTCTTCGAGATTTCTAACCCCATCAATAACTAAAATATCCGTGTTTTTAATATTTTTTATTATTTCAATTGTTTTTATTGCCCATATATCCATACCATGTTTTTTACGCATATTATTAGCTATTTCACCAACATTTTTTTCGTTCAGTGTCAAACCCATTTTTTTTGTTTCTTCCCAAACTATGTCACCCATTCTGATTATAGGTATTTTTTTTTCTTTTGCTATTTTTACTGCTTCACTTTTACCTGAAAAAGGCATACCGGTAAATGCTATAATTTTCAAATTTATTCATCCAAAGAAAATCTAGTGCAGGGGGAGCGATTTGAACGCTCGAAGACCTACGTCACAGGGTCCTAAGCCCTGCCCCTTTGACCGCTCGGGTACCCCTGCTTTAAATTGAAGTTCACTAATATATATAATGCACATATAACTTTTTGTAAAATATATTTACATATTTTTTAAAGTTTTATTCAATACCTTTTAAAAGTTTTTTTTCCCCATATTTTGCATAGCAATCTGAACAAAAACCTCTTGCTAAAAGTGAATGGATGTGTTGGCTGATACCCTCTTCCAGGTGATAAGTGTCTCCTTTAAAAATTTGTTTATTACAATTTGTGCAAAATTTTGAATCATATGCTACTTTTTTAATGAGATGAGTTTGAATATTCATAATTCAACCTCCTTCTATTTATCAGAAATGTAGTTTATATATATTATTATAAGAGCTTATTATTTTTAATGTATTAGCTTTAAGTATAAGAAATGTTATTCCGAAAAGAAAGCATCAATAGCTACCTATATTTTATAGCGGGGTGGGGTAGCCAGGAAATCCCGACGGGCCCATAACCCGTAGATCAATGGTTCAAATCCATTCCCCGCTACTTTTTAACAATTTTTTTAAATAAAGTATGTTGCTATACCTTTTTGTGAGTATTACTAAAAGTATAAGATTCTGGGAAATTGATTTTCTTCGCGGTATTGCAATTATAATGATGATAATTTTTCATATATTATTTGATCTTGTTTTTCTTGATATTATTAAAATAAATCTATATGCAGGATTGAATCTTTTGTTTTTATATTCTATTGGAACTATCTTTCTTTCACTTGTTGGAATATCTTTATCTCTTAGTTATTCAAGAGTTATAAATAATTTATCAAAAAAACAAATTATATTTAAATTTCTTAAAAGAGGTCTAATGATTTTTTGTTTGGGTCTAATAATTACTATTTTTACTTGGTTTTACTTAAGTAGAGGTTTTATAATATTTGGAGTGTTGCACTGTATTGGACTTTCAATAATTTTTTCAATTCCTTTTTTAAAATTCAAATTTATTAATTTATTAATGGGGATAATATTTGTTTTTATTGGAATATATCTTAAGACAATGGTTTTTAATTTTAATTGGTTATTATGGCTTGGTTTTGTGCCTAATGGATTTTATACTGTTGATTACTTTCCAATTTTACCTTGGTTTGGTGTTGTTTTGATTGGTATTTTTATTGGAAAGATATTGTACACAGATTATAAAAGAAATTTTTTTATCAATGATTTTTCTAATGTTAAATTTGTAAAACTTTTTTGTTTTTTAGGGAGACATTCACTGATTATATATTTTGTACATCAACCAGTTGTTTTAAGTCTGATATATCTTTTTATTATGCGTTAAAATTTTAAATTAAGTGGTTCGTGTAATACATCATTCCCATCTTCAATTCTGCCAACAATTTTAACATCAGATAGACTATATTTTTTTAAAATCTTTATTGATTTATCTGCATCTTCCTTTGATACAATAATTACTAACCCAAGTCCCATGTTAAAAGTCTTGTACATCTCAAAATCATCAATATTTCCATATTTTTGAATAAATTTGAATATTGGATGAGGTTCAAATGGGTTATCAATAATAAATTTTACATTTTTATTTAATCTTTTTAATTTTCTAAGACCACTACCTGTTATATGCGCTATTCCATGAACATCTATTTTCTTTAGAAGAGCAACAGTTTCTTTTACATAAATCTGAGTAGGTTTAAGATATATTTCTCCTATCGTTTTACCAGGATAAAAATTATCAGGAAAAGTATCTGTATAAGAAAAATTATTTTCTTTTATGACTCTTCTTGCAAGAGTGTATCCATTTGAGTGAATACCTGTACTAGAAAGTCCAATAATTAAATCTCCTGATTTTATTTTTTTACCTACGACAATTTTATCTTTTTTTACATATGCAAGACAAGTTCCTGCAAGATCGAAACCATTTATTATCTCTGGTAGTGTAGCAGTTTCTCCACTTATTATTGATATATTTGATAGCGCTGCTCCTTTTTCAAGACCTTTACCTATTTCTTTTGTAATTTCAGGTTTTGGATCATTAATTGCAAGATAATCTACAAATGCAAGAGGTTCAGCACCCACACATATTGCATCGTTAACGTTCATTGCAATACAATCTATCCCAACTGTGTCATATTTTTTTAACTTATTGGCGATTAATACTTTACTCCCAACTCCATCAGTACATAATACTAGTACATTATCACCAAACTCAATCATTCCAGCATAATGTCCACCAATTGGTTTTCCGATTTTACTCTTTCTTTTTGTTTTAAAACTGGAAATTATTTTTTTAATCGCTTCGTCTTCTTTTGTGATGTCTACTCCACTATTCGCATAAGTCATTTTTTTCAAATGTATCATCCCAATTATTATTTTGCTAAAACAAAAGGATAATCATAAAGTTTTTGAATTAGTATATTAGGATATAACTGTTAAATAAAGTTTTTAAATTACTTTATATAAGTTATATATTGTAAAAACTATGAATATTAAGAAAATATTATTACCTATCTTATCCTCGTTAATCGTTATAATGTTAATTTTTTCTATTTTTTCAGGTTATTTCAAAGAAGAAAAAGTTTACAACGATAAACCCACAATCAAAATACAATATCCAACTGATGAATCAACAGTTTCAAAAATTGTTACAATTTCAGGTATTGCAAATGATCCTAATGGAGATCAAACAATTAAAAAAGTTGAGATACTTATCGATAAAATATGGTTAGAGGTAGAAGGAACTAATCAATGGAGTTACACTTGGAATATTTTTAATTTAAAAGATGGTTTTTACAATATTTCAGCTCGTGCTTGGGATGGTTCAGTTTTCTCTGAAATTGATAAAATAACAGTTAAGGTTTTTAATCCAAAAGTAGTTGAATCAGATTCTCATAAATGGGCAATTTTTATTGTTGCTTCAAATTTTCCTGAGGATGAAGAAAGCAAGCTTGGTAATGGCGGTTTATATTTAGCTGAAGAAATAGCAGAATATTTTATTCAAAACTTTAGTTATCCAACATCTAATATTTTCATTCTTTTTGATGATGGTTGGATTAGGAATAAAAAAGGTTTAGGTGAAAAAATCCAGACTCTTCAACAACGTTATCATAAATATGATATAACTTATTCAGCTGCAACTAAAGAAATTGTTCTATTTACACTTAATCATATAATAAATGAATCAAACAAATTTGATGATAGTGAAGTATTTATCTGGATTTCTAGCCATGGTTGTGGAGATAATGAAAATGTTCTAACTGGTGGAAAACTTTTCGAAAGAAGTGCTTTTTTCCTCTGGGATGAAGAGATTATGACTGATATAGAACTTGATGATGTTCTTACTTATCTTAAATCTCGTAAGACTTGTATAATTGTTGACGCTTGTTTTAGTGGGGGTTTTGCAGATAAAACTATTTTGAGTTTTCCTGAATTTTTTGTTTTTAAATCAAGTATTTCAGATACTGGTCGTGTGGTAATAGCAAGTACAAGTAAGTTTCGATTAGGATATACTAGTCTTGAGTATGGTCCTCTGTTTACACAGCTTTGGTTTGAAGGTATTAAAACGGGTTTTGCTGATGGTTTTAGACCTGGTTTACGTGATATAGGTCGTCCTACTAATTTGAATATGTTTAAGGATGGTAGTGTTTCAGTTGAAGAAGCATTTTATTATGCTAGATATGTTTTAAAGAATACCGCAGAGTTAACAGATTATAATAAAATGGAACCTCAAATTAACGATCAATACCCTAGAGCTGGTAGTCTTTTTAACAATAAGGGATTAATTTTAGGGCAATAAATTTTTAAATATATGTTGTGTTTTTTGATACTTGTAAATAATGAAAGAAGCAAGTTATTATAAAATATTGGATGATTTAAAGATTCAATGTATCCTTTGTAAACATAATTGTAAGATATCTGAGGGTAATAAAGGTATATGTGGTGTCAGACAAAACAAAGAGGGTAAACTATATAGTTTAATTTATGGTCTTTGTTCATCAGTAGGGATAGATCCTATAGAAAAAAAACCATTGTATCATTTTTATCCAGGTAGCCAAGTTTTTTCAATTGGAACTGTTGGCTGTAATTTTAAATGTCTTAATTGTCAGAATTATAATATATCTACAGCTACACCTGGGTATTCTTACATAAAAAACAAGCCTCCTGAAGATGTTGTAAATCTTGCTAAACAACAGGGGTGTAGAGGTATCGCTTATACTTATAATGAACCTAGTATCTGGTATGAGTATACTTTAGATACTGCTAGACTTGCTAAAAAACAATTTTTATATAATGTTTATGTTACTAATGGTTATATTTCTGAAGATCCTTTTAGAGAGATCTCAGAAGTTCTTGATGCTGTAAATATTGATATTAAAGCGTTTAATGAAAGTTTTTATAAAAAAATTTGTAAAGCTAAATTACAACCTGTTTTAGATACATGTATATTGGCAAAAGAACTTGGGATTCACCTGGAGATTACATATCTTGTAATACCTGGGTATAATGATTCAGATAAAGAAGTTGAAACTTTTTGTAAATGGGTTGTTGAAAAACTTGGTTTAAATGTCCCTATCCATTTTAGTCGTTTTCATCCTGATTATAATATGTTAAATGTTCCTCCTACCCCTATGAAAACCATGATTAATATTTTTAATATAGCAAAAAAAATTGGTCATTTTTATGTTTATTTAGGTAATATTCCGATTAGTAATTATGAGAATACAGTTTGTCCTAAATGTGGAAATATTTGTATAAAAAGAGTTGGTTTTTATTTAAAAACTAGTGGTTTAAATAAAGGAAAATGTAGTAAATGTGGTGAAGATTTACAAATTATTTTTTGAGATTGAGATAAAGTCCAAAATAAATATAACTATTTATATTTATTATTAATCCTCTTTAATTATATATTAATACGAAAAACTTAATAAAGGTGCAAATATACTTACTAATATACAAAAATCTAACTTAATTTATAATTTAATCATGGTGAAATTAATGAATTTAAAAAAAAGTGATAAAATAATTGCCATATCTGCAGTTGTAATACTAATTTTAGCAGCTATAGCCGTGATTTTATATACTGATACAGAACCAGAAATGGAAATAACTGTAGAAGAATTGTATCGTTATAATGTAAAAGTTGAAGAAAATTCAAATACTTTGACATTAGATAACAAGGATTACTCGATTACAGATAGAAAACCCTACATTGGTTCGTTTGAAGTATTTTCGGATAACCTAAAAAATATAGATATTAATATAGAATATAATGATAACGACCGTGGTTTATTACGATTTTTAAAAGAAAGAAGGAAAAATACAATAATGGTAACAGTTTATGATGGATATGATAATGAAGTAGATTCATTAATGATTACTGGTATGGGTAATGAAAATTTATCTATATATGGTTCAGATTTTCTTGATATTGATCAAATAACAGCAAAAGATATAAATGATGCAAAAGAAAAGCTTGCTGAAAACTTAACTAATACAGGAATGACTCAAGAATACTCAATAGTAGTTAATGTTGAATATGGTGAGCTAAGAATATTAAAAAAGATTTTTGAGAGAATTAGAAAAGATAGTTTCTCAATCAAAATAACGGCTAACCACTATGATTACCAACTGGAAAAAATTGAAAATCCAGATGACGATGATGATTACATAGAGACAAATCTACAATTTGGTTATAGTGCAACACATTACGTTAGTACAAATTACATAGGTTTTCATTAAAGTTTTTTTTAAATTTTAAACCTTAAAATTGCACCAATACCTCCAATTCCATCTATTTTTTTACCTGCTTCATGCATTGTATTTATTATTGTAAAATCACTTTTGTTTTCTTTTGCCATATCCAATAGTTTTTCTCCATTTTTTGTTCGAACTAATTTATCAGTTATAAGTAATTTTTCAACTGCCCCCATGTTTAAAGCTTGCTCTACTTCTATTAATCCGTAAATTGCAAGACCATTTTTTCTTATTTCTTCAAAAAGTTTTTCAACTTGCTCAGTTTCAAAAACTACTCTATTTTCTTGTGTTATTTGTTTAACAATACCTGTTTTTATCGCTTCCTGAATACCGTTCATATCCGCATGACCTGTGTTATGGATATGGTACTTAGTGAATAGCTCAGGATATTTTTCACAGCCATATTTTACAAAATGCTCACGAGTAAAACCAGGGCCTACAATAACTAAATATTCATCTTTTTTACTTGTTGATTTTAAAAATGAAATAATTTCATTAAAATAGCTATTAATAACATCTGGAGAGTCATACATTTTACCACTACGCTTCGAAGGTATATCTGTGATATATTGTATTCCACTTTGACGCAGAACTGCAATAGTTGCTGTGTCTTCATCTAATGATATAAATGTTACAATTGGCTCATTTCTTTGCTTAACTGCTTCTTCAATACGATTTAATTGAAAATGCTTCCAATTATTTTTAATAATTGATAAGGGTTCCATTGATTCATCAGTAATATTAAGAGTATGAAACGAACCTAAATCTTGTGGTCCTTCAATGATTTTTCCATGAACTCTAAGTCGATCTGAAAACTCATGAAATTTTACTTCTTTGACTATCACCCCTAACTTCATTCGTTTTTTATCTGGTTTTTTTGTACGAATTTTATCATCTTTTCCTTCTTCAAGTGTTCTAAAAGTAAAAGCTCTTACAGTATCCCCGATTTCAATAATATTGTAGAGATGCCAAATATCATCAAGGTTTTCTGCAACAAGCTTAATCTCACCGTGCTTTAGATCTTTAAAAATTACCTTCATAATTTAACACCAAAATATCCAATAATTTTTGAACCACCCGCAGGAATCAAACGATCTATATCGTCAACGTTTACATTCAATATATTGCTTAGATTTTTTGCCATTTCAATTTTTGTAACATCTCCTGGGATAAAAGTAATATATTTTTTTGACCATTTTTTGATAGCAGAAATTGGTCCACACATAATTTTTTTAACATTTTCTACTTCTATTTCACCAACAGCTAACTCAAGTTTACATCTATAATAGTTACGTTTTCCGCGAATAATAAATGCTCCATGTGGTACAAACTCACCACTCTGTGGAGTTTTACTAACTTGCTCTGGTAAAACCCAATATGCTGAAGCTTCAGCAAATTGTTTCCAAGCCTTACTAAAACTTGCAGCATAAATGCAAGCTTCCTTTAATGTTTTTTCTGTTATCTGAATTTTTTTTTCAAAAATATTCTTATTTTTTATAATTATACTAGGTGCACCTTGAACATCTGCATGAGCAAATCTATCTCCATCCGTTAAATATTTTTTAACGATTTTATCATTTGTTTTAGCATCACGACCACCAATTATAACATTACCATTGCTACTAATGAACCAATGATAACGTTCAAACCAGTAAATCTTATCTTTTTTATCAGGAATTTTTTCAGTTTCTTTTTCAATTTTTTTTCTTTTATTTTTAATTTTATCAATTTCTTCTAAGGTTTTATTTATAGATTTTTTCGCACCTAAAAGTTTATTTTTAAATTTTTTATTTTTATAATATGCTTCTTCAGCATTTTCTGATATAGAATTTCTAAAGTTTATTTTAACTTCAAAAAAATTACCTGTTAAATCTGATAAATTAAGAATTAATAATTTTTCTTCAGGTTTAAAAATTTTGACAATTTCATTATTATTTATATCTTTAATTTTTTCATCTTTTTCTTTTAGAGATAATATTACTTTAATTTCAGATAAAACCGTTTCAATCTCTTGATAATTAAGATAAATAAGATCTCCTTCACGTTTTTTTTCCTCTATTTGTTTTTGAATACTTATAACCGCTCTTTTTTGTTGTAAAAGTTGTCTATTTAATTTTTCTAATAATTTATCAATATGATTTTCTTTTTCTGATTTCATATCTTTTTTTTTATCTAATAAATCTAGCCCTTTACTAAAAGTGTCAATTTTTTCAAAAACCACATCATTATACTTCTTAAATTTAAATGGTAAAATATCTATTATAACATTATCTTTTTTAACTAGAACCGGTTTAAAATTTTTATCTAGATATATCTTTAAAAAACTTTGAATATTTTCAAAGATTTTTAATAAAATTTTATCATTAATATTTTCAACTAAAATTTTTTTATCAACATTGCTTCTAGAACATATTTCTTCAGCTATTCCTCCACTTAAATTTATACTAACAGCAAGTGTTCTAACGATATCACTTGTACTTTCTTTAAAACGTTTTTTAAATTCATCAAAACTAATATTAAAAGGATTTAATTGTTGAGGTGGTGGAAGGTATTTCTCTTGACCTTTAACTTTTCTATATGCCCAATTTTCTCTTATAAGGGGTATTATAATATTTCCAGAGGGATTTACTAGAATGATATTACCTTTTGAAAAAAACTCACATATAAGAGTATAATTTCCTTCTTTTTTACCAACTATTATTTTTATTATCCTATCAAAATCATGTTGAACTATATCTATAATCCTACCATTTAAAACATATTTTCTAAGGGCCATTGCAAAATTTGAAGGTTTGTTAGGAGCTTTAAAATTCTTATCTGAAATACAAATAATTTCTCCATTTCTTATAAATATTTGTTCTTTTTCTTTTGTTTTAATATTTTTTATTTTGATAAGTATCTCGTCACGAGAAAGCTGAAAAATTTTTTCTAAATAATTATCTTTTAAATTTTTTAGTTCATTTACAATTACAAAGATATCAAATGATGAAAGCTGCTTTTGCATAAACAACTATCTGAATACAAATGGATATATTAAAAAAGTATCATAAAATAAAAGAGGAGAGGATGGGATTTGGGATGCGAGATATTAACTCTAAATATTGGCAGATATGCTAACTATCTTAGGGTGCCGGCATGTCCCCCGTATCTTATCGTCAATCTAATACTATATACATTTTTTTAGTTTAAATAATTAATAAACAGGTCATTTAATGTAATCAATAAGAATATTCTTAAATTCTGAAAATAGTTTTAATTATCCTGTAGTAACATTATAATTGACAAATAACTTTTATAAATTATTATGATAAGAACTGGAGTTGCAAACCTACCTTTACATGGAGGAGTTACTCCTAAATGGTTATTTAAACGAATGGTAAAACTTTCAGAAGGAATTATTGAGATAATTATTCATGAAAATGGAAAAAATGAATTTCTGAAATTTCTATCTGATCCATTTTGGTTTCAATGCTTATCATGTGTACTAGGTTTTGATTGGCACAGTTCAGGATGTACAACTGTTACATGTGGAGCCATTAAAGAAGCAATAAAACCTGAAAGACATGGCATCGCAATAGCAGGTGGAAAAGGAAAAAAATCGAGAAAAGCTATCCAACAAATAAAAGAATTTGGAGAAACTTTTAATTTTACGGATTCAAATATAAAAAAACTACAATATTCTAGTCGTATGAGTGCAAAAGTTGATAATAACGCAATACAAGATGGTTATAATCTATATCATCATGTTTTTTTATTTACTGAAGATAAAAACAGTAAATGGGTGGTTATACAACAAGGTATGAACTCTGATACAAATAATGCACGTAGGTATCACTGGTTTTCAGGAGTTGATAGTTTTATTATAAATCCTCATAATTCAATTATTGGAGAAAAAATTGATAATGTATTGAATATGACATCAATTGATAGTATATTTACTCAAAAGACTTGTGTGGATCTTGTTTGTAGTCATCCACGTCATCTAATAAATGACTGGGCTTCTCTTACTAAGCACAATAGTCAAACTACTTTATTTGAGTTTAATAAATTCGATAATCATTTTAATTATAGAGATTGTCTTGATATGCCAAGAAGTATTAATTGGAATAAAATAAGAAATATTTATGATTTTCAACCTAAAAATTATGAAGAATTGTTAGCCATAGAAGGTGTTGGTCCAAAAACTGTTAGAGCTCTTGCTTTGATTTCAGAGCTAATATATGGTGATAAACCCTCATGGATTGATCCAGTTAAATACTGCTTTACAGTTGGTGGAAAAGACGGTGTGCCTTATCCAGTCGATCGAAAAACTATGGATGAATCTACACAATTTATTAAACAAGGAATTGATGAAGCAAAAATTGGCAATAACGAAAAACTTAGAGCAATTAAAAGATTAAAATTTTTTGTGACAAAAAACCAATAATACAAAAGGCTAAGTCTACAAATTTAAATATTATTAAATATGGTGAATTTTTAAAAATTTCTTAGATTTTTTTAAATTCTGTTTTTACAAATTATTTTACTAAATTTTTTATAGTAGATTGAACGATTAATTTAAATATATTATATTTGATATAAAATAAAATATTAAGGGAGGATAATATGAATAAACAACTATCAATAATAGTTATATTATGTTTAGTCCTAAACGGAATTGGAGCCGTAGCATATCAATCATCTATCAATGATGAAAGTAAAATTATTAATCAAAAATTAAACATATCAACAAATGATTTAATTATAAAAGAAACAGAAGAAAAATATATGCGTGTTTATTTCCCTGATAGTGATCAATTTTTATTAAATCCTGGAAAACCAATTCTTCCAAAATTTACAAAGATATTTGAGATTCCTTTTGGTGCAACAAATATTAATGTTCAGGTAATAGCATCTGAAAAAATCCAACAAATTATAAATAAACAAATTCAACCTTCACCTGCTCCTATACCTTTGTCTCCGATTGAGAACTACAATAATTTTCCAAGTAAAGATCAACAATTGTATCAAAGCAATGAACTATATCCATCAAAATGCTATCAGTTTAATATTGGTGTAGGAATCAATGAACATTTTGATCATGTAACTTATGTGACAGTTCATTATTATCCTATTCAATATATTCCTGCTCAGAATATTATTGTTATTGCTGAAGATGCAGAAGTTACTATAACTTATACTGAACCTAAATCCATACCGTTCCCTGAAACATCAAGTTATGATATGGTTATCATTGCTCCAACTGTTTTTTCAAATGCATTGCAACCCCTTATTGATCATAAAAATAAATATGGTATTAAAACCACCTTGAAAACTACCAAAGAAATATACAATGAATATAGTGGTTTTGATAAAGCTGAACAAATCAAATATTTCATTAAAGATGCTATTGAAAAATGGGATATCAAATATGTTCTTCTTGCAGGTGGATTAAAATCCACAATTTATGCAAAGGCAAGAGATAATACAAACCTTGGTGCATCTGGATGGCATATTCCTATTCGTTATTCAAATATTGATGAGATGGGTGATGATGGTTTCCCTTCTGATCTATATTTTGCCGATATCTATAAAGAAGGTGGAATATTTGAAAACTGGGATTCTGATGGAGATGGTATTATAGCTGAATGGCCCGATGATATTATTGATCATTTACCGGATGTTGCGTTGGGACGCTTAGCATTTTCAGATGTTAAGGAAGTTAAAGAAGTAGTTAATAAGATCATAAAATATGAGACAACATCTTATGGATCTGAGTGGTTTAAGAAAATGATAGTTATTTCAGGAGATGGTTTCCTTGACCAATTTGATTTGAATATTCAGTGGGATACTAAAGGAATTGTAGATGGCTCCTATACTATTAACGCCCAAAGCTTTAACCCAGAAGGAGATCAAGGACCAATTGACGTTATTCATATTACATTAGATAGTAATGCAACATCTCAAGTTACATTTAATCATGACGACCACCTCAATCCAATACTGCAGGATGGATATCCAGCACCACCAATTGCAGAAATTATCTCAGTTTCAGAGGGAAACATTCTGGGAAATACTGATGTAACCTATACCCCCTCTGGTGGTCAGGCATACTGTAATGATCTTTTCTGGTATGCAAATATTTCCTATATTGATGGAGTGTTAACAATTCGGGGAAAATCTTATGATCCCAAACCTTATGGGAATTTAACAAATATCCACGTCTGGGTTGAAAACGATCAGGGAGAAGTTGTATTTTCAGATTGGAGGAATAATACACCCACCTATTATGAAGGAGAGTGGGTAACTGGTGAAAGATCTGTAAATGGTAGAGGTGGAGCTTTATATTATATGCCTGAAGAATTTGATACAAACATCCTCTGGACTTCCAATGGAAAATTCACTGGATCCGATAGTGTTATAAATTCATTTAGTGAAGGATACGGATTTGCATTTTTTTCAGGACATGGTAGCCCAGGTGTATGGCAAGATCAAAAACCAGGAATACCTGGAAACCGTGGAGGTGCAACAGTCCAGGGTCTTTGGGTATCACATCTTAGATCATTTCCACCTTTTATATCTGAAAGACCAATCTGGCCGATGAAAGAATTATCAAATAATGGGAAGCTGCCAATCACAGTTGTTGGAGGTTGTCATAATAGTCTTTTTACTGTCTCATTAATCTCTTCAGCAATGAATTATTACACCATTATACGTGGAAGAGACAATGGTATGTGGACAGGTATTCAAGTAGTTCCACAATGCTGGAGTTGGTATCTAGTTCAACTTCCCGATACAGGTGCAATAGCTACAATTGGTAATACTGGTCTTGGATGGGGTTGGGAAGGAGAATTTTGCACTGTTGGAGCTGGTGATGGATGGATAAGCTCAGAATTTTTCAAACAATATGGAGAAAACTATGGGGAAGAAGGGTATAAAACTCTTGGTCAAGTATATCAACAAACACAGACTAGTTATGTTAATACATTTAAGGATTTTACACTTCCAGAATGCTGGTGGTATCCAGATTTCGGTTGGGATGTACTTGATGCACAAGCAGTCGAACAATGGCCATTACTAGGAGATCCAAGCTTAATGATAGGAGGATATCAACAATAAAAAAATCCACTATTTTTTAACTTAAAAATTAGTGTTTTAAAAATTCAATTAAAAATTTATAACAAAAATATGAAATAATAATAAATCAAGTTAGGGAAAAAATTCATGAAAAAAATTATACTATCTATATTATTAGCAATAATACTTATCAGTTTACCTTTCTCATCAGCTTATACTTTTAATATCTATTATATTAAAAATACAAAAAATTGTGATAGGTTTAAATTAAATTATCCAAATGATGTTTATGAATGGCAAGATGGTACATTTTCAGGAAAATTTATTATTGATAATCAAGATGAAATAGGGCAGATTGATGGTATTATAAAACTGGGTAGAACATCAGATATTGGAACCTTTATTGGACAATGGCAATTGAAGGACAGATATGGATATATTAAAGGATTTTTTATTAATTCAATATTAATAGGAAAAATTACTGATGAAGAATCTAAAAAATTATCATATTTTTTTAATAAATTAAAATATAATAATACTCATTTTTCAGCTAATATTAACACTATTAAAAATGGAAAAATATCAATTTCTGGGGAATTTTATACTTCTTTTATGCCGGGTTTAACTGGTCCATATAATATAGGTATTCAAAAATTTCATTTAATTGATGAAAAAAGATTTGAAGATTTTACTGCAAATGATTTGAGTGATTTCCGAGAAATTATGGTTCAATTATGGTATCCAATAGATATAAACTATTATGGTGACAGAATCGAATATATGGATTTGATTACTTTTGAATGGTTAATGAATAGATCTCCTATTCCTCTGATAACAATTCCAAAAACTGCTTATAAATTTGTACAACCTCATGGTGTCATTAATGCTAATATTGCATCTTATCCAAATCAATTTCCAATTATTATTTTTTCACCAGGTTATGATGGAAATTACGAGATATATACTTCTCTGATTGAGGATCTAGTAAGTAATGGATTTATTGTTGCATCAATTAATCATCCATATGTTTCAGGTATTACAGTTTTTCCAGATGGTCGATTTATAAAAGCTACTGAAGTAAAAAATATTTCTCTGTCGTGTGTGGTTGAAGATGCAAAGTTTGTGTTAGATTTTTTAACTGAATTAAACAATACTAATGAATTTTTCTTGGGTAGATTAGATTTATCCAAAGTTGGAATGTATGGACATTCATTCGGAGGAGCATCTACTGTCATGTGTTTATATGAAGATTCAAGATTTAAGTGTGGTCTAACTCTTGATGGTGTTGTTTATAAAGATTTTATTAATCAAAATCTTAATAAACCAATAATGATCATGCTCGCTGATAATAGTTTTTCAAGTAACTCATCAGAATATTTATGGAATTATCTGATAAATGATACTTATAAAGTAACTATCATTGGATCGACTCATTATGCATTTACGGATGTTGGAATATTACTTAATCATTTACTTCCTTTAATTCCACCACAACTTTTAGGTTTTGGAACAATTGAACCTAAAAGAATGGTAAATATTACAAAATCATGTGAATTATCTTTTTTCCAAGCTTATTTAAAAGGGTATTCAAAAGAAAATATAATTAATTTAGAGTTTGTCTTTCCAGAAATAATTTTCAAATCAAAAAATTTATAAAATCTAAATTGGGTAATAAAGATAAATGAAATTATTGATTTTGGGAGAAAATAGTTTATTAAAATTATCATCTTTTGATAAATCTATATTTTCTACATTTCCGTATCTTTTATCTATTTATGCTTATCAACTTGCAGCATTAACTCCTAAAAAACATAGTACAATTGTACCAACAAGTTATGAAAATATTAATTTTGATGAAAACTACGATGCAGTTTTTATAAATTTTAAAACAGGAACTGCACAAAGAGCATATATGATAGCTGATAAATTTAAACAAAGAGGTTTAAAAATTATTCTAAGTGGTTCTCATCCATCTGCTTTACCAATGGAAGCTAAACAACATTGTGATAGTGTTATTATTGGTAATGCCGAGAATCTTTGGTCTGTTATTATAAATGATCTTGAAAAAAATAGGCTTAAAAGTATTTATCAAAGAAATGAAAAATTCAATAATAAATCATTAAGTATACCAAATATTCTTAAATATAAAGGATCTAGGATTTTAGGTTCAGTTGAAGCAACACGAGGTTGTCCTTATCAATGTGATTTTTGTCAAGAATCAAATATTCCTCAAGGATCGATTTTTCGAACTAGACCAGTTGAAGAAGTTATAAATGAAATAAAAACTCTTTCACAGAAATTTATTCTTTTTTGCGATGTTTCAATGACTATAGATCCCACGTATACGAAAAAACTATTTAATCAAATGAAAAATTTAAATAAAAAATTTCTTTGTGAAGGTAATGTAGATACTTTAGCATCAGATGAAGAACTTATTCATTTTTCTAAAAAGGCGGGTTGCATTGAATGGACAGTTGGATTTGAATCCTTTGCTCAACAGACACTTGAAGGAGTTAATAAAAAAACAAATAAAGTTAAAGATTTTTATCATGTTGTTAATAATATACATAAACATAAGATGTCAGTACTTGGTAATTTTATATTTGGCTTTGATGAAGATATACCTAATGTTTTTGAATATACAAGAGATAATATTGTAAAATTAGGATTGGATTCAGCACGCTTTGCAGTCCTGACTCCTTATCCTGGTACACCTTTATTTAATAGGTTGGATAAAGAGGGTAGAATATTAACTAAGGATTGGTCAAGATATAATAGAAAAAATGTAGTTTTTGAACCAAAAAACATGTCAAAAAGGGAACTTGAACTTGGTTTTAAAAAAATATGTAATGAATTTAACTCGATTTCAAATATTATGTTTAGAGATTTTAGTAGTCTTAAACTTGGTTTTTATCCATTTTTAGCTACTACTTCAAGAAATCTTGAAAGCTATATAAATAGACCAAAATGATTATGTTATTTAATAGATGAATAATGAAAAAAAATAATTCCTTTGTATTAGATGTCCCATATTATAAACAATCTCGACAGTATACATGTGGACCTGCGGCTTTAATGATGGTAATGAAATATTGGGATAAAAAAATTGAATTCTCTAAAAGTATTGAATTTGATATATGGTTAAAAAGTAATCCTTTACTATTTCTTGGGGGTACTCTTCAGTATGGTTTAGCTAAGACAGCCATGAAAAAAGGTTTTAAAACTGAAATTTATCAAAAGAAAAATTTTTCAGAATCTTATTTAAAATTTCGAAGTTTCATTAATTTATATGAAAATATTGTTTCTTTTGGAGTACGTCATTCAAAGATTCCATTTTTCATTGGTAGAGATACATTTGATGTTATTAAGGAAGCTTTAGAAAAAGGAATACCACCATTAGTTTTTATAAATCTTAAACCTTTAATCAATGAAAATGTTTTTCACTGGGTGGTTGTAACTGGAATGAATAAAGATATTGTCTATTTAAATGATCCATATATTCCAAGGAATTCTATTCTTGATATAAAAAAAAATTATCCAGTGGATATAAAATTTTTTAATATGGCTACTGCTACTGATAGCTTTTCAAATCTTCGTTTATCCCCTTGTGTTGTTTTGGTATATAAATAAGAATAAAATATTTTTTATAGATTTTTTTGTTTGAACCAATAAATTTATTTATTAACAGCTGTTAACTAATTTTCTTAAAAAGATAGATGAGGTAAGATTAACTTAAAAGAAATATTTATATAAATTGTTTTATATAATAATTATAGAGTTTAGCAAAAAGGTTATAGAATGAATAAGAAAAATAGAACATTATTATTAGGTTTGATAATAACAGCAATTATTATTATATCATCAACTTTTGTATTTATCCAATATACTAAGGAAGAAAATCATGAAGAAGAAAAGGAGGATATAAAGGAAATAGATAATAGAATTAATCCTTTAACAAATCAAGGTTTGATTTTAGAGGTACAACGTATTAGACATAGAGGTCTTCTTAGTCAAATAATTAAAATTGGAAATGAATGGAAACAAAAACCAAAATTTTATTTTATTAGTAATATTGATAACACTGAATATGTTAGTAAAGATGTTGTGGCTGCTGGTGCAGAAAGTGAAATACTTTTTAACACTTGGGATACTTTTTTACAAGAAAATAAGATTATGGAAGATACTAAGGAGGAGCAGGATAAATCTATTGTAAAACTAACAATTGTTGAAAGAATTCCAGTTGGATTGTTAGGTCGTAGATCACAAGATATTGATAGAGATGAAATATTAGTAACTTATGATTATCGTACAGGTCGTTGGACAGGTGATGATAGTTTTATGGATGATGATGGCTATGGTCATTATCTTGGTGAAACATTTGAAGTTTGGTTTAAGATATATCAAACCGATTATGATCTAGATGGAATACCATATTGGATTGAAGTAAATGTACTTGATACAAATCCTACAATTGATGATAGTAAAAAAGATCCTGATAATGATGGAATCCCAACAAGTTGGGAATGGGAATGGGGATATGATCCATTTATTTGGGATGATCATGAACATTTAGACCCAGATATTGATGGAATAGAAAATATTGAAGAGTTTCAAATGCAGAAATGGTTTGCAGATCCTTATCAACGAGATATTTATATTGAATCGGATGGTATGGAACGTGGTGGTCTTTTTGATCCACCTCATGTTTTTTATGAAGAATCAGAACAAATAATAATTGAACGTTATTCTCAGCATGGTATAACTGTATATATTGATAGTGGTTGGCCAGATGGACCAATAAATGGTGGAGGAGAACTTTTACCTCATATAGAGACTATTTCCCAAGATTCTGGTATGATGCTACAGTTTTATAGACATAATTTTGCTGATGAAAGAAAAGGAATTTTTAGATATATGCTAACTGGACATAATACAGGTTTTTGTCATCCTTCAGTATCTAATAAATATGACACTTTTGCAATTGATAATAGTCTAAAAAAACTGATTAATCGTGCTGCGTTTACACCCCGAACCCAAAGAATAATATTAGCTGCGGCAGGTATGCATGAACTAGGCCATTCAATGGGTTTTGGTTCATGGTCATTTGCTGGAATTGACAATAGGACATTATATTCTGATAAAAGAGGATTTCTAGATAAATGGGGAGGTTATCAAAGTGTTATGAACTATGGTTATATATTTGATAGGAAATTATTAGATTATTCTAATGGTGACGATGGTGCACCTTATGATCAAGATGATTGGAGCAAACTTTATTTACCTACATTCCAAGAAAATGCAGAAGTGATTGAAGGACCAAATTATGCTGAGCTTGAAAGTTTTGAAGAAAAAGTTGCGGCAATTGTTGATAAAGTAGCAGATCCAAGACTTCAAGGATGGGAATATAACGAAAATATAACCAATAAATTAACATTTAGTTCTTATAATATAAAAACAATATATACTGGACAAGCTGAATTTCTTGTTCTAATGAATAAAAATAATAATTCTAATATATATTCAAATGAAAGAAATATTCGGGTTTATTTCAAACCTAATGTATTGCCAGTATATTCTGATTGGAGTCTTATCTGTGAAGGAACTTATGATAATTTAAATGATAGTTTTTATTTCTATTCAAGTCAAGAAATAATTGATATGTTAATGAATTCTATCAATTAAATTTTTATTTCTTTTTAAAATTAGAGAAACTTAATTTTTTTTTTTTAATATCCGATTTTTACCATTTTTTTAATAAACGTAGATTTTAAAAATAATAATTCAAATAATATTTACGCTATAAAATTTATAAAATAATTTATTAGGGGGATTAATTTTAATAATAATTAAAATTTAAATAGGAGTAATTTTTTCGGCTATATGATAATATGGATATAAAAGATATTTCTAATAATATTAATCAGTGGATTAATGAAACTTTTAATTTTGAGAATCTAGTATATGGTGAATTTATCTGGTCGCTAATACTACTAATTTTATTTTTTATTATAGGTTGGCTTGTTTCCCATATTTTTGAACATTATTTTTTAAGATGGTCAAAAAAAACAAAGACAACACTTGATGATGAAATCTTAAAAAATGTTAAAAGACCAATTCATATTCTTGTGATTTTCTTTGGTATTTATCTTTCAATTAACAATATTAGTCTTCTATATGATTATATAGACAAAAATATTGTTGATACGATTTTTCTTTTAATTGAGATTTTTTTAATTGCTTATATTTTTACAAGAATAACAAATGTACTATTTTCTTGGTATGCTAGAAGACAAGAACGTATAAAAAAACAAAGTCAACATGTATTATATGTTTTTCGTGGCATCTTAAATGGAATGGTTTATCTTATTGCTTTTTTTATTTTTATGGCTATTGCTGGAATAGATTTAACAGGTTTAGCAATAGGAGGAGCTGCAACAGCAATAGTAATAGGATTTGCATTACAGCATGTACTTAGTGATTTCTTCAGTGCCTTTTCAATATATTTTGATCGACCATTTGAAATTGGAGATTTTATTATTATCGGTGATCACTCTGGAACAGTAACAAAAATTGGTATGAAATCTACTCGTTTACAGTTGTTACAAGGTGAAGAATTAATCGTACCAAATAAGGAGTTAACCACTGTAAGTATTAGAAATTTCAAAAAAATGAATAAAAGGAGAGTTGAGTTTTCTTTTGGAGTAACATATGATACACCTCTTAAAAAATTGAGAAAAATACCAGATATTATTGCATCAATTATAAATCCTGAAAAACTTAAATATGTTCATAAATTAGACAGAGTTCATTTTACAGAATTTGGTGATTTTAGTTTAAATTTTAATATAATTTATTATCTAAATACAAAAGATTATGCAAAATATAGAGATACACAACAAGAAATTAATTTTCAAATAAAGGATGCATTTGAAAAAGATGGAATCGAAATGGCATTCCCAACTCAAACTATACAACTTAATAAATCAAATTAAAAAATTAATAAAATATATGATATGATGAATCAAACTTTCAAAATTGTAGTGTTTGACATGGATGGTACTCTTCTTAAAGAAAGAACTATCTTTGTTTTTGCAGAAAAAAAAGGATTTATTGATGATTTACTCTATATAATCAATAACAACCAAATAAAATCATATGAAAAAAGTATTAAAATAGCAAAATTACTGAAAGGAATGGATTGTAGAGATCTTCTTAGTTTATTCAGGAAAATTTCTTTGCAGGATTATACAGAACATGTAATAAAAAAACTGAAAGATTTTGATATTAAAACTGCAATTGCTACAAACAGTTATCGCTTTTTTGCAAATGATTTAAAAAATCGATTAGGAATTGATTATCTTTTTGCTAATGATCTTGTTATAAGAGATAACATTATCACTGGTGAATTAATAATACATAACAAATATCTTAATTTGAAATATGATTATTGCAAACAACATTCCATATGTAAAAGTCATGTATTAGATTATATATGTAACAAATTGAGGATAAATCCTGATGAAATTATTGCAGTTGGTGATGGCGAAATTGATATATGTATGTTAAAAAAAGCAGGAATAGGAATAGCTTTTAAAGCTCCAGAAAATGTACAACAAAATGCTTATACTAGTACAGATGATTTAAGGTCTGTGTTAGATTATATTAGGATTTGATATTATGGATATAAAACAGGAAGAAATTACTACCTTGCATGATTTACAAGTAAATAAAAAACATCTAATGAAAAATGTTAGTGACATTGCAATTGAAAGACCTGTCACAATAATTATACCTATGCTTTATAGAGAAATAAAAAGCGATGCTTTAGATAATATTTTATTTCATTTAAATAAATGTACATATTTGAAAGAAGTCATTATACCATTAGCTGCAAAAAACAAGGAGGAATTTAATCATGTAAAACGTTTTTTTTCACGTTTAAAAATTTCAAAACTATTAATATGGTGTAATGGACCAAAAATAACAAATGTTTTAACTCAATTGAAATCTCAAGGATTAGATTTAATTAGTATTAGTGGAAAAGGACGTGATGTATGGATTGCACTTGGAATTGCAAGTATAGAATCTTATGGAATTGTAATTCATGATGCTGATATTCAGAGTTATAATGAAATGATTCCAACAAAGCTTTTATATCCTATTTTAGATCCAGAGCTTGATTTTAAATTTAACAAAGGATACTATGCTAGAACAGATATAAATAAAAAATTACTTTATGGTCGTGTATTTAGATTATTTCTTGATCCTCTTCTTAAATCAATTATTGATGTATTAGGAGAAGAAACTGATTTTATTCGTTTTCTACGTTCATTTCGATATCCACTTTCAGGAGAATTTGCTTTAACCAGTGATTTAGCACGAGATCTTGATATACCATATGGATGGGGGATTGAAATAGGAATCATGGCTGAGATATATAGAAATATAGCTATGAAAAGAGTTTGTCAAACTGATCTAGGTTTTTATGATCATAAACATCAGGAAATTGGAGATTCCAGTAAAGGACTTGTAAAAATGTCAGGAGATATTTTTAAAACTTTACTGAGGATTTTAATTGAAGAGGATCATATTCAATTTTCCAGACAATTTTTATTATCACTCAGAGTTTTGTATCTTAGAAATGCTCAAAACTCGATTAAAAAATATCATGCTGATGCTCATTTTAATAATATTAGCTATGATAGACACCTAGAAGAAACAATAGTGGAACAATTTAGTGATGAACTTATAAATGCTGGAAATAAATATATGCTTCAACCCGTGTATACTCGTTTACCTGATTGGTTGAGAACAATGTCCGCAAAAAGAAAAATTAGAGAAGAACTACTTGAAACTATACTTCAAGAAAATGAGATATGAAAACAATGAATCAAGAAAAAATTAAATTAAAAAAAGAAACGATAAAATGTTGTCAAGAAATAAGAAACCTTGATATTATCATTGGTGTATTATGTAAAAATGTCGAAACAACGGTATTAAATGTGCTTAATGTAATCAATGAAGGTTTACATCAATCCTTTCCAGATTATAAAAAAGCAATTGTCGTTTCTGTTGGAAATTCAACAGATAAAACAATGGATGTATTGAATCTTTTTCAACCTTATAGTACTGTTTCAAAAATAGTATGTCAGGATGTTACAGAAGGTGGTAAAGGTGCAGGAGTTTTAACAATTTTTGAAATTGCTCACGAAACAAAAGCGAAATGCGTTGTACTTATAGATGGTGATCTATTAAGTATAAAACCAGTATGGATACCAACAATTACAAATCCTATAATATTTGGAAGGGCGGATTTAACAGTACCTTATTATATTAGACATAAACATGATGGTGTAATTACAAACAACCTTGTTTATCCTTTGACTAGAGCATTATATGGTTTAGATATTAGACAACCAATAGCTGGTGAATTTGCAATATCAAAAAATTTATATGAAATTTTACGTAAACATCCCCTTTTTCCACTAGATTTTGGTATTGACATTTTTATTGTGACTGTTGCAGCAGCAAAAGAAATGAGGATAAAAGAAGGATTGTATTCACTAAAAATTCACGAATCAACATCGAGATATTTAGAACCGGAAAAAATCCTCATTCCTATGTTTAAAAAAGTGACTAGAACAATGTTTGATTTAGCAAAATATTATGAAATTTTTTGGAAAAGTAGATCCCGAATTATAACAAAATCATTTTATCAAAAAAGCTATAGTAAGAAACCAGTTACTGTTAAAGTAGATATTAATAAACTAAAACAATCTTATTATGAAGAATATTTCTCTAAAAAAGATATAATCAAAAAAATCCTCCCAGAGGAAATAGCGACTAATCTTGATAAAACTATAAATAATCATGGATTCTTTGATTCTGATCTTTGGTCAAAAGTTGTATATAACTATTTATCAGCTTATAAATACGTGGGAAATAATTTAAAAAAAAATTCATTACTTGATTCATTAAAAACACTATGGATA
Organism: Thermoplasmatota archaeon; assembly: GCA_041550515.1. Taxonomy (GTDB): domain Archaea; phylum Thermoplasmatota; class E2; order DHVEG-1; family DHVEG-1; genus PFL35. Next base: position 32,731 of record JBFEOQ010000014.1, read on the forward strand.
GGTCGTTTTGTTAGTTATGTAAAAGAAACAGAAAATATGGATATTAGTGAATCAGAATTAGTTTTGCAAAAACAAGCAGAAACTTTTGAAAAAAATTTTAATTATTTACTCTCTATCTATTAATAAACATTAATCTAATTTATCTTTTTCAGCAAGAGTAATTGTAAGTCTTTCAACTTCAGGAAAAACCGATCGTACTTTTTTAATAACTTTTTTTTTAACTTCATTAAAATCCTTAATCGTCAAATCACATGAAACTTTTAGTTCAAGTTCACCTTGATAAATAGGACCAGATTTCCTTAATCTAATTAGATACGCAGATTCAACATTTTCAACTTCTTCTGCAATTTTTTTAATCATATAACTTCTATCAATACATTCTCTATCACAAGCATCAACAAGCATATAACTTGATTCTTTAATTGCTGCAAAACCAATAGTTACAATTATTCCAGCAATAATAAAACCAACAATTGCATCAGCAATAATAAAACCATAAGATGCTAAAATTAATGCAACGACTGCTAAACCCGAAGCAATACCATCTTTTATAGTATTAAATGCTTCAAGTTTTACAGAACTCATTTTTGACTTTTTAACTTTCACATACTTATAAGTACCAAGAAAAATTGCAATAACTGCTGCGATAAATGCAATAAAGGCACCAAGAATAGGTGTATTTATAGGATGAGGATTAATAAGCTGATTATATGATCTAAAAATAATAAATATTGCTAGCCCAATCATTACAACAGCAGCAAGTGCTGAAGCAAGGTTTTCCATTTTGTAATAACCATAATGAAATTTTTCATTAGCTGGTTTTTTAAAAAATAATAAGCCAACCCAAACAACAGCAGATACAAAACCATCCCCAATGCAATCTATACCATTTGCAGTAAGTGCTATACTTTTAGATATGGTTTCACCTAGTATTATCTGAATAAGACCTAAGATAACTAATATTATAGTTGTAATACCAGCTAATTTATCTGCTTTTTCTACAAATTGGTTTACTTCTTTCATAAATATTTGTATTAGAGAACAAAAACAGATTATTGAATTTTTTTATCTTTTTATAAGATTCAAACCTATCTAGATTATTCACTCTTTAATAAGTAATTATTTTCAGATTTTAAATTAATTTATAGATAGATGATCAAAGTAATCTAATCATTGAAAAGCATCTGATTATATTGTAAAATATTTATTAAAGGAATACATACGATGTTATGAAATTTATAATGGATGAAAAATCTCAACAAGATAATGTAGATATATTTCAAAAAAAACTTCATATAAAAAATGGTATGTTTTTTCCAAAAAAAAGCTCTTATATCTTTATGTTTTTAGCCTTTTTCATTGTTTTTTTAACTTATATTCTTCCAACACCAGAGGGATTATCACAAAATGGACAAATTATGATTGGTATACTAATTATGGCTGCAATTCTGTGGGTTACAGAACCTATACCACTTGCAGTATCTAGTCTCTTTATAATGATTCTTCAACCACTGCTTGGGGTTATTCCTGCAGGTGATGTTTTTGCTTCATTTGGTAATAAAGCAGTCTTTTTTTTGATTGGTGCGTTTATTCTTGCTGCTGCTATAGAAAAACATGGATTACATCGACGATTAGCATTATATTTTTTAAGGTTTTTTGAAAGCCATCCAAATTTTTTTACACTTGGAATTATGTCATCATGTGCTCTTTTATCGTTTATTATGCCAGAACATGGTGTAGCTTCATTGTTTTTACCTTTAATAGCTTCTATTCTAATAGCAACCAAGGTTGTACCTCGAAAGAGTAATTTTGGAAAGCTTAGTATGCTTTGTATTGCATATGGTTGTTCTATTGGAAGTTTGGGGACTTTAGTAGGTGGTGCAAGAAATCCTTTGACTATTGGTATTTTATCTGATTTAACTCCACCAATTAATGTAACCTTTTTTGATTGGTGTATTTATTCAATGCCAGTCGTTTTTATTTCCTTACCTATCGTATGGTTAATTTTACAATTTGTATTTCCTATTGAATTAAAAGATATTTCTGATGCTAAAAAAGAAATAAATAGACAGGTTTCATCTGAAGGAAAAATAAAGACTCATGAAGTAATAGTTCTTTGTATTCTTATTATAACTATTTGTTTATGGATTCTTTTTTCATCTCATCAATATTTTGGTTTAGCGGCTATTGCGATTCTTAGTGCTGTTATACTGTTTTTTACAGGCTGTATATCTTGGAATGATGTTGAAAAAAGAGTACCTTGGGGTATCATCTTACTTTATGGTGGAGCGATTACTCTTGGTTTAAGTATACAAAATACAGGAGCAGGAGCATGGATGGCAAATTTTATTTTCAATATAGTGGGTGATAATCTCTATATTGTTATTCTTATGATGATCCTCCTAACAGTATTATTAACGAATCTTATGTCAAATGTAGGCGCTGTCGCAATTTTATTACCGATTGGAATCGCAGTTGCCAATAAAATAGGTTTTAGTCCTTTATTATCTTCTATGATTATTGCTCTCTGTGGTGGTCTTGCTTTTATGATGGTTATTGGAACACCTGGTAATGCTATTACATATTCCTCTGGATATTTTTCAACCCGTGATCTTTTCAAAGGAGGATTAATTGCTAATTTGATATGTATTCTTATAGTATTCTGTATCGCAATTTTCTATTGGATTGGGATTCTTCATCTTGATATGATATAAAATCACTATATTTTTATATGAATTATCTTTCAAGTAACCTTTTAAATCAGATTTATATATATTAATTATATCTTTATAGGGGTAGGATATATGAAAAATAAAAAAACCTTCATTACTGTAATAATAATTATAATTTTATTAATGATATCAGTTAATATAAATGCTGATATAAAAAATATTGATAACATTAAATTACCTGATAAAATAATTAAAATAAATTCTCAATTTTCTTTACCAATAGTTAATGTAAATAACGATGGAGTTAATATTTATATAGATAATTTAAACACATATAATATGGTTCCAGGAAAACCAATTTTACCAATAAGTATTGATATAATAGAATTCCCACTTGGTACTCGTGTAACAAATATTGATTGTAAAACAAGCGAAATAAAAGAATATGCAATAACAAAAGATGTTGTTCCAGGTGTTATGCCTGTCTCTTCTATTAATTTAAAATCACCACCCAAATTAAAAAAATCCTCATCAATATATCAAAAAGATGAATTTTTTCCAGATAACTGGTATAACATTCGTACTAGCGCTGGATTAAATAAATTTAATCAGCGTTCAACATTTTTCTCAATTCAATTTAATCCTGTAAGATATAATCCTGTA
>JBFEOQ010000015.1:0-32852 GCA_041550515.1 Thermoplasmatota archaeon
GTATTTATAAAGCTAATGGAGGTTTTTTATTCTATAATTATATTAATTATTAGAAGTCTTTTTTATCTAACTTTTAGAAAACATTTTATTTTATTATTTTTAATAAATTTTTTATTAATATATCAATATTTTCTTTTTTTGTATTAAATGAACACATAAGCCTTGCTTCACAAGAATCATCATCAAAAACATGAAAATAAAATTTCTCTCTTAACTTCTGTAAATATTTTATTGGAATATATACATAAACCATATTTGCTTCTACTTTTTGAATTATTTTAACCTGATCAATTTTTAATAATTCATTTTTTAGATATTGTGCCATTTTATTTGCATATTCAGCATTCTTTTTCCATAAATTATTTTCGAAAAAAGCATTAAACTGTGCTGATATGAAACGCATTTTTGATGTAAGTTGCATACCCTGTTTACGATAAAACTCAAAATCTCTAGTCAAATTTTTATTAAAAAAAACTACAGCTTCACCAAACATCATACCATTTTTTGTACCACCAAAAGAAAGAATATCAACACCAACATCTTTTGTAATTGTTTTTAAATCTTTATTTAAAAAAACTGCTGCATTACAAAGACGAGCACCATCAACATGAACAATTAACTTATTTTTATGAGCAAAACTACAAAGCTTTTTCATTTCATCAATAGAATAAGTAGTACCCAGTTCAGTAGACTGTGTAATAGAAACAACCTTAGGCTGAGCCATATGAACATCCCCAATTCCAATTAAAGATGATTTTATTAATTCAGGTTTTAACTTACCATTATCTGTAGTTATTGTTACAAGTTTACATCCAGTAAACGACTCAGGACCACAACATTCATGAACATTCAAATGAGATGTTTCTGCACAAATCACTGAATTAAAAGAATTTGTAATAGTCTTCAAACCAATTATATTTGCAGCAGTACCATTATAGACAAAAAAAACATCGACATCAGACCCAAACACATTTTTAATTTTTTTAATACAACTTTTAGTAAGTTTATCCTCACCATAAGATATAGCATATCCTTTATTTGCTTCATATAATGCTTTTAAAATATTTGGATGAACACCTGAATGATTATCACTTCCAAATTCAACATTTAAAGTCATAAATTTTCCTCTTTTTACTTCAAGATTAATCTTTTATACATTATTAAACTGTTTCACTTAATGCTTATAAAAATGTATTTTAATATATTGTTAATTTAACCTAATAGCTATGATAGAAGATCTTATAATAGAACCAATTACACATTCTAATTTCAATGAATTTTTATATTTAATAGATAAATTAGCAGAATATGAAAAGTTAACACCACCAAGTGATAAAGCACAAATAATGTTAAAAGAAGATGGTCTTTCAAAAAATCCAAAATATGAAGCATACCTTGCTAAAAAGAATAAAAAATATATAGGATATGCAATTTTTTTTATGTGTTACTCAAGTTTTATGGCTAAACCTGTACTTTATCTTGAAGATATCTTTGTATTAAAAAAATACAGAAAAAAAGGTACTGGACAAAAACTTTTTAATTTAATTGTTACAATTGCAAAAGAAAGAAATTGTTGCAGAATTGAATGGCATGTCCTAGACTGGAACAAACTCGGCATTAATTTCTATGAAAAAAACAATGCAAAACACTTATCAAATTGGTTATACTATAGATTAACTAGCGATCAATTTAATGATTTTTTATAAAATTTTTTATTAATTTTTTATTTCTCACTTCAGGATGAAATAAAACACCATAAAATGGTTTTTTTCTATGTTTAATTGCTTGAATACAGTTATTAGAATAAGCATATGTTTCAAAATCTTTTGATTCAACATAAAAATTATGAAGCTCATATACTTCTTGATTATTTTTTATACAGAGAAATTCTTTATTAAATATTATATTTGTTAAACCTACTTCTTTATGTTTTGTTAAAAAACCATCATATTGTAAACCTAAAATCTGCATACCTGCACAGATTCCAAGGATTGATTTATTAAATTTATGAATCCAATAAAAATAATCTATATGTTCAAAATAATCATTATCCTTTAGACTAGTTCCCGAAATAATAATTTTTTCATATTTTAATATAGATTTTTCTGATAAATCTTTATAATAAAATGTTTGAAAATCAAATTTATTTTGTATTAAAATATCTTCTATAGGTTTTACAAACTCATAGTAATGTAATTTTTCTTTACAAATTTGAATTATAAGAATCATTCTATCATTATTTCCATACTCCAACTATTATTTTTACCACTAATTTTATTATTTTTAGTAATTAGTTCTTTTTTAAAAAGTGGGCAATTTAGTACAAATGTTTCAAATTCCCCACCCTCTCCCGCAGGGTTAATATCATACTTTTTTTGTAGGCTTTTAACTTTTTTTATAAATTCTTTATCAATAATTTTCCCAAGCCATGTTTCATCTAAAGGATAAGCAAAAACCCCAATTATCATTATTTTAAAATTATTTTTTAATAGATCATTTAATAACTCAATTTGGTTTTTTTGCCAGAGGGGATTAAAACAATCCAAATCAAGATTATCACATATTTTTTGGATTCTAGAGGCCTGATATGCTGATTCAACAGCACCTGTTATCACTGCATTTATCCCAAAATCATTTATTGTTTTTTTAATAACCTTCTCAAGATCAATTAACTCTAATTCTTTTTCACCTTTTGTATTACAAATTATTATAGGTATGTCCATCGAATCAGCTTGTTTTTTAACTTCTGAGATAGAAGGAGTATGAAACATATAACTCTCAGGATTCTCTGATATAACAGATATCAAACAAGATATTGTATATCCTTCTTTTCTAGCGACATATGCTGCATATGTTGAATCTTTTCCACCAGAAAATAATACTGCACATTTCATTATAGACTAAGTAAAGAAATAAGGTTTAAAAAAAAGATGGGTTTTAGTTAAAAAAAAATTTTAACTAAATAAATTATAAATAAATTCAAGAATTCTATCTAAAAATACAAAACGATTTAGATTATTTATTTTACTTTTTGGCATACTTATCTCAAATTCAACCCAATCACTTTCTAAATCATTTATATCCTTAGCTTTAATTCTAATTGCATAAGCACCGTCTTCAACCCAGGTATGTTTTGCTTTTACTTCTTCACCAGATTTATATGGACCAAGACAAACTTCTTCTGAATCATCACCCCAGTCAATACAATAGTAAACATCATCACCATCTGGATCAGTTGTAACAAAGGTAAATTCGATTTCTCTTTGAATTCTACCACTTGATGGTCCTTGTATAGTTGGATTCAAAGGTGCATTATTTTCAATATCTTCTATATTTTCTATATTAACATCAATTCCCAAAACACCGGCTCCAAGCCATTCAACAGAAACACTAAGATTCAAACCATGAACATCTCTTTGGCCACTTCTTTCAATTCTATTTCTATAATAGGATTCAGAATCATATCCTCCTACAAGAACTTTATAACCCCCATCAAAAAATGCAGTAGGATAACCATATATATTATACTCCTGCTGTAATTTAACTAACGCATCATCACTTTTATCTGCAATTAATGCTACAAAATACATAGGATAATCTTGAGATTGATAAACATCATTTAATGCTTCTGCCATAGCTGGACAATATGGACACCATGTCGCTGTTGCTTCTTCTACAAATACAGTATGAGTAAAATTTTCTGTAACTTGATTATAGCCTATATTACCTGGTGTTGCACCTGCTGCAGCATCGACATAATGTGCATCAAATTGATTACGAGAAGGTGGATAAGCATATGCTTTATTTATCTCTGGATTAAAAACCGCAGCTATCACAATTATATTATTTTCCTTAACATTATTATATCCTGCGTCCTGCGCATTCCATGTCACTTCAGTAGTATAAGTATCTAAATAATTTATTGATAATGTTTCATCTATTGCATAATCTAAAAATCCGTAATGATAAGGATCACCATCAAAATTATCCCATCTTGATTGTGGCTCTACAATATATACGCGAAGTTGTCCATTATAAGGACTATTATTAGTTTGTTGTGTTATATCTGCCTGTATTGTTCCAATACCAACTGTTGTTAGTAATAGGACTGCTATTAAACTTATTGTTTTTATTTTATTCATTTTTTCTCTTCACCCAATAAATATTAACAATTGTTAACATTTTCTAATATATATAACTTTTTATCTGTTAAGCTTTTTAAATTAAAATAATAAAATAAGAGAGAAATGTTGTATATTAATAATTATTTTTTACTCTTATTCCATAACTAACCACTACAAGGACAATAATGGCTATAAACAATGCTAATATACCGGGTAAGAAACCAAAATCAGGTAAAAATTTATAATGAAACAATATAATTGAAATCTCACCAACAATAATACTAGAAATACACCCATATTTAGTAGCTTTTTTCCAATACAATGCAGCTAAGGTAGTTGGACAAAGAACAACCAAACCTGAAAATGTTGTTTTAACAAGCGTACCCATAATACCTTCATTTGGATCATAACCACTAATAACAAACAAGACAGCAAATAAAGACAGTAAAACAATCAAAATCTTACCATACACCACCTCTAACCTACCTTTCTTTAAACCAAGTAAATCATGAGATAACATCGTAGACAAAGAAAGCAACTGTGAATCAGCAGTTGAAATAAGAGCAGCTAAAGCACCAACCATAACAAAAACAAAAACTATAGACGGAGCATAACTCTGAACCATCATAGGAAGTACCATATCCTCCTGTCCAACTGGCATAATAACACCGGCACCATGAGCCCAAACCCCAATCAAAACAGGAAACAAAAATATAAAAGATACAACAATTGGATACAATATCATTGAAATTTTAAAGGACTTCTGATTTTTAGCAGTATAAAAAATGGAGAACAACTGAGGAAACATAGGATCAACAAATAACCATAATAACATAAATGAAAACCAAATTTGCATAGTAAAATATTCACCACCACCTGGACGAGTAAACAAAACCGGATTAGCATTATACGCCATAAGATTCGCATTCTCAAAACCACCAAGACTTACTGCAACAAAAATAACAGCCAAGGTCATAGCAGTAATCATCATAACTCCTTGAATAACATCAGCCCAACCAGAACCCCTCATTCCACCAAGCAACACATAAAACATTATAACAATAATTGTTGCTACAGCACCAATCTGCCAACCAATAGAACCAGTAACATATTGAATTATAATACCTGCTCCAACAGCTTGAACCGCTAGATAAGGAACAGTAAAAACAACCATAACACCCATAAAAATAAGACGAAGAGATCTGCTATTAAAACGATCACCTATAAGCTCAGGTGGTGTAATATACCTTTTTTCTTTACCAAGCTTCCAGACCTTACGACCTATTACAAAAAACATTATCGCCATTATAGCTGTTCCGAAACCCATAATTCCATACTGTCCAAATCCACTCTTATATGCATTTCCTGCAAAACCTAAAAAAGCGAATGCAGAGAAATTAGTAGCAGCTAAAGAAAAAAACAAAATAATCGGACCAAAAGTACGACCAGCAATAAAATAATCCTCAGGTGTCTTCTTAGTCTTTCTATAAGCAAGTATACCAACACTCATAAGTATGAAAAAATAAATAATAACTAATGCAATGAAGGTTATCACTCATTATCCCTCCAATAAAAATGAATAAACAAATAATAAACTAGGGATAACGATAGAGTAAGTATTAAAAGATACCAAATCCAAAATGGTAAACCCAATATCAATGGTTTAGACTTAGTCCACATCCAAAAATCAAGAGATAGTAAAAAAAATCCAATAAACAATAAATACCAGATAAAATTTTTTTTTCTTGGTAACCAGAAAGGTAGATTCTTCATCTTACAAATCTCTCCTCTAATTAATCTACCATTTCCTGGTTTCTTTTGGCTGGAAATGGCTAAAACAATGCCATTGAAATCCAAGGTTAATTTTTTAAATTAAACAACTAAATCAAAAACCTATAATTAAATCTTATTAAAATGGATTTATTCCAATTATAAAAAACTAATACCGAGAAAATCTAAAGTTAATTTTTAACTAATTTAATAATTCTAAAAAAACTTTTTAAAGAAAATATATCTATCTATTTAATCTTCTTCATATAATGCTCTCATTTCGAGATATTCTTCTTCTGTAAACGACTTATTACAATTTGGGCATATAATTTTTATTTCTTCTGAACTCCTTACCCATCTATGACCACAAAACGGACAGTTCTGTTTTTTCATTATAACTTCCCCATACATTCAATATTATTTTTTATGTTTAATAGCATATCAGTAATTTTTTTTAAACTTTTTGGTATCTTATAAAGAAAAAACAAACTTATGTGTTTTGTTTCCATTTGAACTCAGCTTTTTTATAATGAGGAAGTATTTTTTTACCTTTTTTTGTAGTATAACCTTCAACAGGTTCCCATTTAATACCATATTTACCAATTTTACTATGTTTATGTTTCATATCTTTTCACTCCTTTTATCTATTAAATATAAAGCCATTGTAACCTAAATTTGGAATTAATCTTATATAAAATTGATGCGTTAAAATGTAATAAATGTAAAAATTACATTTACATTATCATATACAAATGTAGGAAAATAAATCTGTATTATTAGAAAAATTTACAAAATAATTTTTTAAAAATTTTTTAAATTTTAAATTACTTTTTTTTGTTCAACTTCAATATTTTCTTTTATATTTGCAAGGCGTTTTGCCAACTCCATATAATGATTTAAATCCGTATTAATATTAATCATCATTTTCGCTCCATCAGGTGAACCACCTCCATGCATACATCCTGGAACACCTGAACCAATAGTTAACCATTCGATTAATCTAGCAATTTTTGCTCGAGTTTCTCCACTACAGTTTGCTTTAAGATATTTTTTAAGGAGTTTACCATACTTTGGATCATTAATATCTTTACATGAAGGAATACAACCTGTTTCAGCAATTCCACCCGCTATATCTTGAGTTATGCGTTTTGTCTCATATGGTAATGTTGCAACATGAACCTTGTTTACATTTGATAAAACCATATTTGGAACCCATAGACCAGAAGGATGTTTTTTACCCATTACACTTGCAGCAACTCCCATACCAAATGTAGTTTCATTATTAATTATCATTTGATTTATTTTATCTTTGAATACTTTTTCAGATAAACCATTTGCACGTGCCATTAGCACTGCTCCACCAATCATTACATCACCCTGACCTGCTACACATCCCCCAATTGCAGATCTATATGGGGCAATAAAACTCATAACAGCTTTAAGTGTATGCGTGTATTCACCACACATAAAAACTCGTTCTTTTGGAATAAATACATCATCAAAAAGTAAATAAGCCTGAGTGATCCCACCTATATTAACAGGTGTGTCAAATCCTTCTTCGAGTTCACGGTTATCACTTGGTCGACGGGTTTCAACAATAGTTAGATTACCAATATCTCTTGGGATAACAAAAGAAATTGCATAGTCTTTATCTTCTTCTTTATAACCTGTTCCAGGTATTACAAAAATCTCATTAGCAGCAGCAACACCACATATCATAACTTTTGCACCTCGAACAATAATTCCTTTATCATTTTTTTCAACAACATGAAGGTTCATATCTGGATCATTTTGTTTAGAAGCAGATTTCGAACGATCTCCTTTTGGATCAGTAAGTGCTCCAGAAAGAGTAATGTCATATTCTTGTGCTTCTTTAAGCCAATTTTGAAGTCTTTTATGATAGTTTGTTTTTAAATCATTATCCATATCATAAGTTGTTGCCCACATAGCATTAATTGCATTAAAACCAGCACAACGACCCCCAGTACAAGTGCCAGTTAGATTAAACATAAGTCTTTTCATTTTAACATTTGCAATCATATCATTAGCATTTTGAATAATAGATAAATACCTAACAATTGTTTTTCCAGTTAAATTTGATTTAGTAGTTAAAATATATTTATATTCTGGTTTATTAGCCGCATCAAAAATTTGAGCATGTCCTTCAACTGTTCTTTTTGTCGCAGGATTAGTGGTTACATCCTCTATCAACTCACCAAATTTGTATATATTAGGTTTCATTTTACGAAGACTTTCTTTATATTCTCTACTGGTTTTCATTAATTATTCCTCATTAAGAGTAAATTCCCATTCACACCAAATATCTTTTTTATGTTTATCAGGTGGACAAACAACACATTTAACCTTAACCTCAGTATTAAATTCTTTGGCAAATGATTTTAAAAAACCCAAACGAACTGTCTTACAACCAAATTCAGGTAAACCTTTTTTAAGGCGAGTATTTTGAACTCTACAATTAATATTTCTAATTATTCCCTTGTTTTTTTGAATTTTTATTTCTTTATCTTCAAGATCCATTGACCATCCAGAGTAGCTGAGTGCTTTCATAATAGATGGGATATCTTTTCCTTTTATGTTAAAAAACTCCTTAATTTTACGAGCTTCGATTTTACCTATTATTTCCCATACCTTTCTATCTATCTCAGTTGCTTCTTTAATTCCAAGTTTTTCTTCAATAAATAAATAATATAAACCATCTACTGCCCACATGTTTCTAAGATGCATAAAAATAAAATCAGCTAATTTATCCTTAGGTATTGAATTTATTAATTTTTTTTCATTTTCTCTTTTAATAAGTTATCACCCTTAAAACTCTTTTATAAAATTAAAAAAATAGAGATAAAATGAATTATCCCATTTTTTCTTTAACGGCAATTGTTAATTTTGGTAGTACAGTATAAAGATCCCCAACTATACCATAATCTGCAGATTTGAAAATAAGAGCATCAGGATCTTTATTGATCGCTACAATAATACCTGAATCTCTCATACCTGCTATATGTTGTATTTGACCAGATATGCCTGCAGCAATATATAACTTGGGTTTAACTTTATGACCAGAAAGACCTATCCAATGATCCTCTGATAACCATTTCATATCAGCTGCAATTGGACGGCTGCATCCAACAGTTTTACCTTTTAATACATCTGCTAGGTCTTGAACAAGTTTTATATCATCTTTATTCTTAAAACCACGACCACATGAAACAATTATTTCTGCATCTTCAACATTTACATCCTCGGTTTTCATCTCTGTTACTTTAATTATTCTTGAGTTAGATTTTTTCACCTCGATTTTCTTTTTAATAATTTCTCCTTTTCTAGAATCATCTTTTTTAAGTGGATCAAATGCTTTTGAAGGAATAGTTAAAATCGCTGGTTTCGAATTGAACTGATTTACAGCTATTGCATTACCACTATAAACTATCCTTTCAGCTACCAGTTTATTATTTTTAATATAAATTTTATTTGAATCAACAATGCAACCGACATTTAGAAGTCCACCAAGTCTTGCAGCTAGTTCTTTACCATTTTTATTTGAACCAATAAGTATCGTCTCAGATTTTGTTTCTACAACTATTTTAGATAAAATATCTGCATATTCTTCTGCTTTGAAATCTATAAGGTTTGATTCTGCAATAAATACATTATCTGCACCATATGATATATATTCTTTAGCAAGACTTTCATCTGATTTCCCTATTATTGTAGCTGTTACTTTTTTCCCTGTTTCTTTTGCTAGTTCTACTGCTTTGTTTAGGATTTCTATTGTAAGGTTTTTATTATCGGAATAAACTAGAACCATTTTTTTCACCCCTTTAAAACTCCTTCTTTTGCTAGATTATCTACTAGTTGTTTTACTGATTCATCGATATCATCTTTATATAAAACGTTTTTACGCTCCATACTCACTCCTTTTATATCTATTGTCTGAACAAGAGGATTTAGATTTTTTATAAGCGAATCTGCAGTTATTTCATTTAATGGTTTATTTGCAGAAGAAAGTATTTGCATAAGGCTTGGTAAACGAGGAACATTTATCTCCTTTGTAACAGTAACAAGTACAGGATAGGTTGATTCTGTTATTATCATTTGTTCACCCATGTTTCTATCCGCAGTAATTTTATCTTTTTCAGCACTTACACTCTGAGCATATGTAATCTGTGGAATCTTTAGATTTGCAGCAAGTCTTGGTCCAATTTGTCCTGAAAACATATCAATAGATGCTTCTCCACAAAGTATTAAATCATATTCACCAACTTTTTTTATTCCTTCAGCAAGTAGAGTTGCAGTCATATGATAATCAATATTATCTGGTGCAGTAACTAGTAACCCTTCATCTGCACCCATTGCTAAAAGTTCTTTTATTCTTTCTTTTGCATTAGCAGAACCAACTGTTAAAACAGTAATTTTACCATCATGTTTTTCTTTAATTTTTATAGCTTCTTCCATCGCGTTTTTATCAATATCACTAATTTTCTGAGGAACACCCTGAAGAATAGGTTTTTTAGTGCTTGAATCAATTTTCATTTCAGATACATCAATAACTTGTTTTGCACAAACAACAATATTCATTTCATCACTCCTTTTCTTTCTATTTCTAATTCTCTTAATTGCTTCCGTTTAATTTTTCCACTTTGTGTTTTCGGAAGCTCATCTACAAATTCAATCTCACGAGGATATTTATAAGGAGCAGCAACCATCTTGGTATGCTCCTGAATATTTTTAATAAGATTATCTGAAGCCTTTGCCTTATCAAGAAGAATGACAAATGCTTTTACAATAACACCTCTCATTTCATCAGGGCTTGCAACAACAGCACATTCAAGAACATCAGGATGAGAAATAATAGCGGATTCTACCTCAAAAGGACTAATACGATAACCTGCTGCCATAATAAGATCATCATCTCGGCCACTAAACCAATAATAACCATCTTCATCTTGATATAATACATCCCCTGTCAAAAACCAATCGTTTTTAAAACTTTTTTTAGTTTTATCCGGCTTATTCCAATATTCTCTAAAAAGACCAGGATCATCTTTTTTTACTGCTAAAATTCCAGGTTCTCTTTGAGGGAGCGCATTTCCATAATGATCAACAATATTACATATTCTTCCAGGTTGGGGTTTTCCACAAGAACCAGGTTTAATCTTCATACCACTATAATTTGAAAGATAAACCATAATTTCTGTCATTCCAATTCCATCATAAATATCAAGTCCAAACCTATTTTTCCAAAGTTGAATTACTCGAGGATTAAGAGGTTCTCCTGCAGATATGCAATGCCTTAATGCAGTAAGATCAAATTTTTTTAGTGGATTTTCCAATTTTAAAAACATTCTATATGCAGTTGGAACCGAAGCTAAATTTGTGATTTTATATTTTTCAATTAATTTAAACCAATTCTCTGGATCAAAACGGCCATCATAAATAAATGTAGAAAAACCATGTCTCCATGGATACAGAAAGCCATTACCAAGTGGGAAAATCCAATTAAGATCACCAGTATGGGCTAATAAGTCATCATCTCTAGCTTGTTGCCAGAATAGAACGCTTGGATCATTACCTGGAACCCAATGATGTAAATGAACTGCACCTTTTGGATTGCCAGTAGTACCAGACGTATAACAAAAAAAAGCCATATCATCTTTTTTTGTTTGTTCTATTTCTAAATTACTAGAAGCAGTTTTCATAATATCATCGTAAGAAAGCTGTTCATCATGTGCTTCATCAACGATTATGATTTTTTCTAAAGTTGGACAGCTATCTTTAATATAAAGAACCTCTTTCAGAAATTTCTGAGTTGTTATAACGGCTTTAGATCCACTATCATTAACCCTATATTCTATCTCATGATCTCTAAACATAGTACTACTTGGTATTGGAACAGCTCCGATTTTTACTCCACCAAGAAAAGATATTTGGAACTGTGGTATATTTGGTAGTCGTATAAGAAAACGATCCTCTTTTTTAAAACCTAAATTTTTTAATGCATTTCCAAACTTATTCGTTAGACGTTTCATGTCATTATACGTAAATTTATCTGAATTCCCCTTAGCGTCTTCCCAGTATAATGCAATCTTGTTTTTTTTCTCAGTTTCTGTATGTTTATCAACGCAATCATAACCAATATTATAATCATCAGGTATTTTCCACTTCCAATTATCATATTCCTTTTCGTAATTGAATTCCCCCATGTTTCCTCACCTGATTAAAATTATTTTAAGATACTTCCAGCAATAACCATCCGTTGAACTTCAGAAGTACCTTCATATATCTCAGTAATTTTTGAATCTCTAAATAATCGCTCAACTGTATATTCTTTGGTATAACCATATCCACCATGTATTTGAACTGCTTTAACCGCAGATTCAACAGCAATCTCAGAAGCAAAAAGTTTTGCCATAGCAGCTTCTTTACTAATTCTACCTCCTAAATCTTTTTTATAAGATGCATTATATACTAAAAATCTCGCAGCTTCAATACGAGTTGCCATATCTGCTATCATCCATTGTATGGCTTGAAATTGAGAAATAGGCTTATTAAATTGCTGTCTTTGTTTAGAATATTCAATACTTTCATCAAGAGCTGCTTGAGCTATTCCAACAGCTTGGGCTCCTATTCCAATTCTACCAACATCAAGAGTACTCAAAGCAATTTTAAATCCTTCACCCTCATTTCCCAGAAGATTTTCTTTTGGAACTTCCATATTTTCAAAAATAAGTTCAGAAGTTTTTGATGCATTAATACCGAGTTTTTCAAAAATACTTCCAACCTTATATCCCTTAAAAGTATTTTCAACAATAAATGCACTAATACCCTTTGAACCTGCGTTTTTATCAGTTACTGCAAAAACAATTATGATTCCAGCTTCAGATCCACTAGTTATAAATGTTTTATCTCCATTAATGATATATTTATCTCCTTTAAGAACCGCAGTTGTTTTCATAGCTCCAAGATCAGTTCCCGCATTTGGCTCAGTACCTGCAAATGCCCCTATCTTTTCCCCTTTTGCAAGGAGTGGTAAATATTTTTTCTTTTGATCATCTGAACCATATTTCATAATAGGCCATGCGGCAAGTGAATTATGAACAGATGTTACAACACCAGTTGATGCACATTTACGAGATATTTCTTCAACAACGATAGAATAAGAAATAGTATCAAGCCCGGCACCCCCATATTCTGTAGGGATAATTATCCCAAGAAGACCAAGCTTTGCCATTTTATCAAGAGTTTTATGTGGATATTCTTCCTTTTTATCAAGTTCAGCAGCTATAGGCCCTACTTCTTTATCAGCAAACTCTCGTACCATCTTTTGAATCATTTTTTGTTGATCATTAAGTTCAAGTTTCATGGGGGTGGAAATAAAATTATTAAAAATAAAGGTTTCTATCTTGTTAAAAGTGTAATATTTTTTAAGATATGAAAAAGTATATTTTAACAATATAATCTGACTAAAGAAAAATGTTATATATGAGTCTTGCATCTTAGAGACAACCCAAATTTAAGATAAAAATTGATGGAATATATATAACGTAATTATTAGAAAATACATAAAAATATAGAGGCCTCCATAAAATGAAAATATTACTTGTATCACCTCATCCCAATTCTAAAAGAAGTTTTTTAAATAAATTTCAATATCCAAGTTTGACACTCCAACAAATTGCAGGTATCACACCAAAAGAACATGATGTAAAAATAATTGATGAAAGATACGAAGAGATAAACTTTAATGAACAATACGACCTTGTTGGCATATCTTGTTTAACATATAACTCTCTAAGAGGCTATGAAATTTCAGATATTTTTAGAAAAAAAAAGATACCTGTTGTTTTTGGTGGATACCATGCATCATTAATGCCTGATGAAGCAAAAAAAAATGCAGATGCAGTGGTAATTGGTGAAGCAGAATACACTTGGCCTAAAGTACTCCAAGACATTCAAAAAGGAAAATTGAAACCTTTTTATAAATCAGATAAACTTGTTGAACCAGGAGAGATTCCACCTGCACGTCATGATATTGGCATTTATACTATTTGGGAGGCAATTCAATCTTCCCGTGGATGTCCAACAGGCTGTGAATTTTGTGCTATGCAAAAGATAGAAGGACCTCGTTTCCGAGGTAGACCTGTAGAAAATATAATTGATGAGATACAATATATTAAATCAAAAACAATTTTCTTTGCAGATGCATCATTAACAATAAGTCCACCTTATTCAAAAAAACTTTTTAAAGAACTTGCTAAACTTAATAAAAAATTTCATTGTTTTGGAAATATAAATGTAATTTCACGTGATGATGAATTATTAAAACTATCAAGAGAAGCAGGTGTTAAACAATGGTATCTTGGAATCGAATCAATTTCACAGGATAACATTAACCAAGCAGGTAAAAGTACAAACAAAGTAGAAAACTATGCATCAGCAATTAAAAAAATTAAAGATCACGGGATGGATGTTACTGGATTTTTCATTTTTGGACTGGATCATGATACACCTGAAACTTTCAAAAAAACATTAGATGCAATATATACATGGAAACTTGATTCTGCATCATTTAGCATCGTAACCCCATATCCAGGAACAAGACTTTTTGAAAGAATGGAAAAAGAAGGTCGCATAACAAACTATAATTGGTCAAGATATGAAGAAGGAAAAGTAAATTATAAACCAGAAAAACTAACAGAAGAAGAATTACTTGAAGGAATAAGATACGTTGCCCGTGATTATTTCTCTGTAAAACAATCTTTAAAAAGAAGTTTTAACAAATACCATCCAAATCCTATTAATGGAATAATTTCATTTATGGGTAACATTTCACTCAGACACTTTTACAAATACGAAAAATTAGATATTTAAAAAAAATAATATTGAGATACAAAAATGAAAATATTACTCATATTTCCAAGAATATTACATGGTGCAACAACTTATCGCGATAAAGGAAGTTGGACATCAATTATTTTTGGATATCCAATAATAACTCTACCACATATGGCTGCTATAACACCAAAAAAATATGATGTAAAAATTATTAATGAAAATTATGAAAATATTGATTTTAATACTAATGTAGATCTTATTGGAATCACTTGTTATACAATGACTGCCCCACGTGTTTATGAAATTGCAGATGAATTTAGAAAACGAGGTAAAAAAGTAGTACTAGGAGGTTATCATCCAACAGCAATGCCAAACGAAGCATTACAACACGCAGATAGTATTATTTTAGGTATGGCTGAAGCAAGTTGGCCAAAACTTTTAGAAGATGCAGAAAAAGGAAAACTTAAGAGAATATATGCTAAAGATACAAATTATGATATGGCAGATATTCCTCCAATGAGACGTGATTTAATTAAACATAATCCTCTTCTGGGAGCAATACAAACAACAAGAGGATGTGTAAATAAATGTGAGTTTTGTGCTATAAGTAGTTTCTGTGAACATGGAATAAAACAAAGACCTATTAAAAATGTAATTGAAGAAATTAAACAGATGCCTAATAAAATTTTTATCATACATGATCCTCATCTAACAACAAATAGAAAATACGCAAAAGAACTTTTTAGACAGATGATAAAAAATAAGTTTAATAAAAAATGGGTGGCAAATGGAACTTCAAATGTTTTATTAAAAGCAGATGAAGAGTTTTTAGACCTCGCTAGAAAAGCAGGATGTGTTGAATGGTTTGTTGGTTTTGAATCAGTGAGTCAAGCAGCTTTAGATGGAATAAAAAAAACTCATAATAAAGTTGAAGATTTTGAAAAAATGATTAAAAGAGTACACAACTATAATATGACAATTCAAGGAGGGATAATATTTGGTTTTGATGAAGATACATCAGATATCTTTGATACAACAATTCAAAAAATAAATGAACTTGATATGGATGCTATAGAAATAAATATTCTCACACCATACCCTGGAACACCTCTTTTTAAAAGATTAGATGAAGCAGAAAGAATTATTACCAAAGATTGGTCAAAATATAATCAAGTTGAAATTGTTTATGAACCAAAAAATATGACTGTTAAAGAATTATATGAAGGTACTCGTAAAGTTGCAAAAGAATGTTATTCTTGGCCAAATATAATAAAAAGAAATCTTAAAATAATTAAAACAGCAGGAATGATAGGAAGCTTACTTCCAGCTGGTACAAATATAAACTTTAGAAGATATTATAAAAAAGATTTTAACTTCTAAAAAAAGATGAGTTTTATGATTAGTCCAATATTACTTTCAAAACTTGCAAAAAGTTATCTTACAGATATTAATAGAGCATGGAAAAATATTGATAAAATAGAAAAATATCAAGATAAACAGATTAGACAATTAGTAAAATATGCATATACAATCCCTCTTTATCATGATAAATACAAAAAATCATCAGTCCATCCTAATGATATCCGAGCAAGAAAAGACATAGAAAAAATACCAATGATTTCAAAGAAAGATTTCAGAGGGAAAACTCCTGAAAGTTTACTTCCAATAAATCAAAACATTGATAATTATCTAGTATCCACAACATCTGGATCTACAGGTCAACCTATAACTTTTTATAATGACCATAATACAATATATCATTCTTTAATTGGTTTTATAAGAATTCTTAAAGCACATAATTTGAGCTGGAAAAAAAACAGAATTGCGACATTAGCTGATTTATCACCAGATAGTATCGAAAATGCTTTTTTCGTAGGATTTGGAATGAAAAGTCTTAACAAAATTTTTTCTTTTAAAAATATTAAAGTATTTGATATTAGTAAAAAACCAGAGATTTTAATAAAAAAATTAGAGGAGTTTAAGCCAGATTTTATCGGAGGATATCCTTCTAATTTGAGTATACTAGCAAATTTTAAAAATAAAGGTTTTGCAAAAAATTTACATCCTGAACTTATCGTAACAACTGGAGCAGTTCTTGATGAATATACTCGAAAATATATAAAAAAATCATTTGATTCAAAACTTGCTGATATGTATGGTGCTACAGAGAGTAGTCCTATAGCTTTTCAATGTAAAAACGAAAATTATCATGTAAACGATGACTATAATTTTTTAGAATATATAGACTATAAAGAAAAAGAAGAAAAATATGGAGATGGTGGAAATTTAATTATAACTCGTTTATTTGGAAATGGGACACCAATTATCAGATATACAGGATTAAGTGATTTTATAAAAACAACAGATAAGAAATGTAAATGTGGTATGAATACTTCGATAATTGATTATATCGGTGGTAGAAGAGTCGATTCAATAGTACTACCAAATGGGGATTTATTACCACCTTTCGTATTGACAGGTATTCCACATAAAGTCATGAATATGTTTAAAACAGATAAACTACTTAAATTCCAGATAGTTCAAGAAAAAATAGATCAAATAGATGTGCTGCTTATTTTAGATAAAAAACTTAAAGATATCAAACCAAAAAATGATTTAATATTTAACGAAATAAAAAAACAATTACTACAAAAATTAGGTAATAATATAAAAGTTAATGTAAAAGAAGTTGATAAAATCCAAACAATTCGCTCTAGAACAGCAGCTGAATCACCAGTTGTTATCTCAAAGGTAAGAAAATAAAAATTGATTTTAATAGATAATGCTTTGTTTAAGGAGAAAAAAATGAATAAGATAAAATCTTTTATTATACTAATTTTAGCACATTTATATCGTAGAATCATTATAATCTTGCAGTATTTTTATAGAATTAAAGTAAGAACTACTAAAAAAAAACAAATCCCATTAGTTTTTTGTATTGGATTTTCAAAAACAGGTACTACATCTATAGATAAAGCTTTATCTATTTTGGGATATAACCCTATTCACTGGCCAAATGCTCATATTAAACCAAGAAAAGGTTGGATTTATTACATTAAAAAAAGCCCATTTGATGCGTTTTCTGATGCACCAATATATTTTTCTGGATTCTTTAGAGAACTTGATAAAGAATTTCCAGATAGTAAATTTATATTGACTGTTCGAAATCCAGAGTCTCTTATTAAAAGTTGGGAAAATTATTTTAGCAACGCTCCATGGAATCTAGAATCTGATGAGGAAAAAAATAGACTCATTAATGATTATAATATTCATAAAAAAGAGGTACTTGAATATTTTAAAAACAAACCTACTCAACTTTTAGTTTTTAATGTAATAAATGGAGACGGATGGGAAAAATTATGTAAATTCTTAAATAAGCCTATACCAAATGTTCCATTTCCTCATAAAAGAAAATCTGTATATAAATCTAAAAAAAAGTAGGTCAAAGATGGTCAATTCTCCAAAGTTCACATCCTGGACCAACTATTGTTCCACTATTCAAGATATTAACATAAGATGCAGTACCAACATATAATTTTTTATTAAATGTCTCCATTGTTTTTATCCCATCTTGTTTTATTTTAAAAGGATTTAATTTAAGTCTTTTAGTCATTCCTGTTTTAGCGATTTGGATAAAATCTTTGTTTCTATTTGGATTTTCATTTTTACTTGCCCATATCTGACAGCCAAACCATTGATTTTGCATACCAATTATTAACCTATTTTCAAAAAAATACATACTCCATACAGCAAGATTAAAAGGAAATGAAAAACCTCTTTTCATAATTCTTATCCATTTTAAACCATCATTTGATTTCCAAATTTCACCTCCAAGTATTTTTGTGGTTCCAAAGTAAATAGTATCTTTAATAACTAAAGAAGCCATCGCCATAATATTCTTTTTCCCAAACCCAGGTTTGCTACCCAATTCCCATATATTACCATTGAATTTTAAAATATTACATCTTATTTTATAAAAAAATTTTACTATTTCTAAAATAGTTTTAAAGTTTGGTTTTCTTTTAAAATTTCCAACAAGATGAGCAATATCAGAGTAAACTGATACATACATATATTCATTATTATCAGATGCTTTAAAATTTAATATATCTCCGATTAAAGAGAAATTTTGAATACTTAAGAAATTATCTTTCCAATTCTCATTTATCCATACCCATCTATCTGGTTGAATTTTATTAAAATCTATTAGACCATCATATTTATAAATTCGAGGTAATCTATCTCTGCATTCTGTTCCAACATAAAGTTTGTTTTTATAAATTGTAATACCTCGAGATCCCGGTATAATATCCCCTTGACCAAAACCATCTATATTTGCTTTTTTCCATTTCAGCAAACGACTACTTTCATCATATTCCCCATTAGTTACCCATACTTGTGAACCATATAATCTACAATAAGTAACAATCCATAATAGATCGTTAAAGACATACATGGTTCTTGCTCCATCACATTTTCTATTTTTATCAAAACCACTTTCATTAACTTTCTCCCAGGATCCTTTATCACCAGTTTTAGATCTATAAACTTCGCAACCATTTGTAAAATTTAGAGTTCCAACATAAATATAATTTTTATACTCTTTCATTGACCAAATACACATATTATGTTTATCGCCAAATCCAGATTCAACGACTTTATCCCAATTAGTAAGTATTGTTTTTTTCATAAACTAAAATCCCACTTATAAAATATAGTGATATAAATACATCTTATAAAAAATATTTTATAATTAACTTTTCTAAAATTTTTAAGGCTTTAATAAAATTGATAACAATGATCAGTAAGAATATTATTTCTTTTTTAAAAGGAGAGATATTGTATCATTAAATTTTTCTGAGCATATAGATTTTTCAATAACAAAATATTTTTCAAGAAATTTTTTACCACCAAGTAAATTTATTAAAGAATCATTTGTTGTTCTAAAAATAACATGAGCAGTTTTTTTAATATTTTTAGAAATATATTCAATTAATTTATCTTGTTCTCTAATACCATATAAAATAAAAATTACATCAAAAGTTTCAATAGCATAGTTTAATCCATTTCTATGTTCAAATTTTAGATTTTTATCAAAATTTAAAGAATTTATAAATTTAATAGAGTTTTTAATTGCTTTTGAATCATAATCTATTGATATTATCTTTTTTGCATTTGATTTATTGGAAACTAATATTGAGGTAGCAGGTATTGATCCACAACCAATGATTAAAACAGAATCATCTGAAGATATATTTGAAAGATTTACTTCTTTTTCAACTAATTCTTTATAAATATTAATATAATTATTACTTAGAATTTCAAAATTTACTGCTATTTTTTCAAAAAAAATATATGCATAATCCATAAAATTTTTAAAATTACTAGTATGAAATTTTGGTGAAATATAATTATAGAAAATTCTATACGCAAATAAAAATAAACTATTTTGTTTATTGTTTTTCATAATAAACATTAACCTGTGAAATAATGATAACAATTTTCAATCTTAAAATTTTTGTATTAAATCAATGAAAATTAAAAATTATCTGAATTAAAATATCTATAAAAATTAAGTTATAAGAAAACAGGAAATAATCAAATCCTTTTCTACCTACTATTACTCCAATTTTTTTAAAATTTTTATCATCTACTTTTAATAATCTATAGTAGTAAAACATAATATACAACCACAAAATGATAAACAAAATTAGAAATAGAAATGATAAAATTGTTATATAAAATAATATAAACCCTAATATTCCAGATATTAAAAACCAAATAAATGAAATTCTTGCAGCATTTTTCTCACCAAAACTTGTTGCATATGTTCTAACACCATGTTTTTTATCACCTTCAGCATCAACAATCCCTTCAGCAAGATCATGTGCGTTTACTGCAAAATATGTGAATAATACGAGTATAATCATTTGTATAATTGTATCTTGATTAGTATATACAATCCCTAAAAAAGAAAGATTTATTGAAAAAGTTGAGGACTGAGTAATATTAGTCCAAATAGCAAAAAAACCAAAAACTGCTACAACAACCCACTGTACAGGTGTAAAAATCTCTGAATAAGCAGGAATTTTAACACGTTTAAGATATTTATCATGAAATGTTACAAATAAAGCAGCAAAACAAACAATTATCAAGCAAATTGGGCTTATAAGAGTCGCAGATAAAAACACCACTGCAGAAAAAAATAAAGCGATTAAAAAAAAATTTTTTTTACTTATTCTACCTGAAGGAATAGGTCTATCCGGATGTGCGATAGAATCAATATCTTCATCTGTTATATCATTCCAGATAAGTGCTGCAAAAAAACCAGCATATAATGTAATAACAGTTAAAAAAATAATCCTAATGATATTCATATCGTATATCTTCAAACCATAAGCAAGCATTGGAACGCTTGAATACATGAAGATATAACTTATCATTTCATAAGGTGGAAGAGAACGCCAATGAGCAAGAAATTTCAAAGGGTTAGTCAAAAAAGATTTATTTAATTTCACTTTTGTATGCTCCTTAGATATTTTTCATCTGATTTAAAAGGGTTCTATCCCAATAAACATTTTCTTTAATTATCTTTTTTGCTATATCATTGATTTTTCCTTTTTCTATCGGTGGCATTTCTTTATCTGGTACTTTTCCAGCCCAAGCTGCTAACCTGCGTAAAACCCACCAGGTATACGTAAATTCATCAATCAAATTTTTACTAAATGGTTTAACATCTTTCCATTTGTGAAAACCAGTTCCAATGCATGTTTCATTATTTTCTTTAACCTCGGTTATATATCCATCCCACCAAATCATATATTCTGGATGAGACGTGCAAAGAGCAATTCGTGCTTTGTTTTCATTTGGATATTCTTCCAGCGTAATTGAGGGTTTGCCAGAGTACTCTAAATTAATAATTTTATTACTTTTTTTCCATGACTTAGCAAAAAAATATATATACATAAATATATCCTTAACATTTAGATTTTCTTTCTTAATAAAAACAAGCGACTCAAAAATAGCTTTAACAATACCATATATTCCTCCACGATAGGACCATGCAAAAATTCTAGTATCTTTATCCTTTGAAAAATCATCATCAGGATAATTTGCACATACTTTCAAAAATCTATCAGATACCTCAGTTAATGTAATAGCTGGGCCACCCCACCAACGAATGCGAAGGGTATCACTATCATAATCAAAAAAAATAGGATTATCCTTAGAAATTTTAAAATCTACAGGTACACCACCAGAATGAAATAAAACACCATCTTTTGTTTCTCCAGGTGAAAAAGAAAAAACATAACTAGTTGCACCTATTTTCTCAGGATAATTATATTGAAATGTATATAACAGCGGAAAAGCGATGCTTTTATAAAAATGCCTAACAACCGATAGATCTAAGGAACTTTTATCATATACTTTTTCAAGAAAGGTTTTTGGTTTGTTATTTTCACCTTTATCTAATCTAGTAAAAAGAGCGGTACCCCCACAAATCCCTAGATAACCCCCACCATCTTTTATAAAAATTTGAATTTGTTTTTTCCATTTCTTAACTCTATAAGAAAATGCTAAACCTTTTGCTATTGCTTCACCATCACCTACACCTCCACCAGGTACAATTAATAAATCATAGTTAAAAACCGAAAGTCTACCTTTACATATATCTTTATCAAAAATATATTCAGTAACAAATTTATATTTATTAGTCTCAGATTCCCATGAATAATTATTGAGTATCATAGTAAAATAATGCTTACCAGAACCCCAGCCAAGTGGCTCAGAAGCAAGTACTGCAATTTTTATTATTTTAATTTTCTTTTCCATTAGATGTATTTCATTAAACAAATAGCATCTTTAATAGTTATTGGAAAGTGAATATAAAATTGTTATTTATTAAGAATTATTTAACCGGAGAGTTTTTACATAGAATTTGATTTCAATATAAATTAAAATTGAAATTTGCGGAAAGAAAATCTATGACTGGAATAAATGAAAAATATATTTTCAGTTCAGATACTCCCGAAAAAATAAAATTTAATTCTGATATTGAAATAAAAAAAGTAACAACAATAAAGGAATTAAAGGAATTTTTTAAATTAGCTTGGAAAATATATGAAAAAGATGAAAATTGGGTTCCACCAATTTGGGAAGAATTTAAAGGTTTTTTTAAAATAAAAAATTATTTTTGGAGACACGCACAATCATGTCTTTTTCTTGCGTATAAAAACGAGGAAATAGTGGGTAGAATAGCTGTAATCATCGATGATCTCTGTATAAAAAAAGAAAAAGAAAATATTGGTTATTTTGGTTTTTTTGAAACTATAAATGAATATAAAATTGCAGAAGCATTGTTTGATACAGCAAAGAAATGGCTTAAATCTAAAAAAATTACAAAAATGCGAGGACCGATAGACGGAAGAATAGATATAAGATGTGGACTACTGTTAAATGGATATAATGATCAACCTTATATTTTTGCATCGTATAATCCAGAATATTACGTTGATTTTGTTGAAAAATATGGTATGAAAAAATGTAGAGATCAACTTGTTTATTATCTTGATTTATCCCCACCTATACCAAAATATCTAAAAGATGCAGCAAAAAAAGTAGAAAAAATTGGTATAAAAATCCGTGGTTTTAAAAGGTTGAAAACAGGAAAAGAACTAAAATGGTGGATTCCTATGATGATGAAAACATTTTCATTTCATTGGGGATATGTAAATGTACCAAAAGAAGAAGTAAAAACCAGATTTGGAGTTAAACAAATAAGATGGATTGCAGATCCTAGTCTTTTTTTAGTTGCAGAATCACCAGAAGGAGAACCAATTGCTTTTAAATGGACGACACCAGATTTTAACCAACCAATAAAAAAACTCAATGGAAAACTTGGATTAATTGGGTATTTAAAATTTTTTTATTACACAAAAAAAATTAATCGTGGACGTTTGAATTTTATTGGAATAAAAAAAGAGTGGCAAGGAAAAAATCTGGGATCTGCAATGAATTATTGGACAATGTTAGAAATGAAAAAACGTAATTACTTTGGTGCTGAATGCGGCTGGATTGATGAGAAAAATATTGCATCTCAACGAACGATTGAAAAAACAGGTGCTAAGCTATACAAAAAGTATAGAGTCTACGAAATTAATATATAATAAAGATTAAAAAATTTAGTTAATGATTCTAAGTGAACTAAAAAAACAAAACATATCATTGATATACTATAATTAACATTACAAATTATTTATTAGGATAAAAAGACGGTGGGAAGAGAAATGAAAAAAATAATGGTTGTTGATAATGAACCAGATATCGTTGATTTAACAAGAACAGTACTTGAGCTTGGTGGATATCAAGTCGTAACTGCATATAGCGGTGAAGAATGCTTAAGACAACTAGAGAAAGAAACAGTCGATTTAGTATTACTAGATATTATGATGCCGGGTATGAGTGGTTGGGATGTATTTAATCGTATAAATAAGAAATCAAAACAAGTAAAAGTAGCATTTATGAGTGTTCTTGAAATATCCGATAAAAGAAAACAAGTACTTCTTGATGAGGGACTTGCAGATTATATTATGAAACCATTTGATAAAGAAACACTTTTAAATAGAGTAGATAAAATATTAACTGAAAAGGAATAAATTAGTTATGAGTAAAACAATACTTGTAGTTGACGATGAACCAGATATACTTATGAGTGTTTCTCAAACCTTAGAGATATTTGGATATAACATAGTTAAAGCAAATAATGGTCAGGAATGTATTGAAAAACTATGTGAGATGAAAAACAATCCAGATCTTGTATTATTAGATATAATGATGCCTGAAATAAGTGGATGGGATATAGCAGCAAAAATAAAAGATAATCCCGACTGGAAAAAAATACCAATAGTATTTCTTACAGCAAAAGGAGATACTATGAGTATTGGAATGGGAAATCTAACTGCTGTAGATTATATTGTAAAACCATTTGATATAAAAGATTTGAAACAAAGATTGGAAAAAATCCTTAAATAATTATAAAAAATTTATGGGATTATTTGTACAATAAATTCTTTTAAAAAGTATTTCCAATAATATATTGATGAGTTGATAGGTTTGATTTGTGTTAACTGTAAAATAAGTTATGGAATAAAAGGTGAAAAAATTTAGTGTGCTAAAAAAGATATATATAAAAAATGTAAATAAAATTAAAAATTGAAATTATTTTGATGAATACATTTCTCCTCGGATATGAAGCAATGTGAAATTGAATTCTCCAGCGAGTGTTATTGCAGCAGCAGCTGCAGCAAATTCTCTTGAATTATTGATGCCGATAAACTTAAGAATTTCTCTAGCAGTTGGACAAATTGGTCCTTCTCTAGATGAAGCTACACCAACCTCTAAATTAAGTAATTCTACACCAAATATTAAATCTTTATCATTAATTTCTACATATAGATTTTCAGTACAGGAAACATTGCTTGGTCTTGGATTTACTTTTGTTGCTCTATATAGTGCTGGAATTATTTCACCACCCATGCCCGAATAAACAAATGCACCTTGCTCTAGTAAAACACCTTGACGTTCAAGTTCCATATATGAAAAAAGAGAATCAATACCTGTCTTAGCCATATCTTCATAAGCTAATATCGGCATTTTTACCTGAGCTGAAACATAACGTCCTCGTCTATTACGCGGAGAAGGTTTTAAATCTCCATCAAAACCCATTGCAACAAGACTTTGTGTATAATTTATACCTTTAGTATTAAAAATTTCATCGATTTTACCTCTAGCATAACCTACAGCCCATGAAGTATCTCCATGTCCCCGTACATGTTCAAATCTTGTATAGAAACAAATGTAAAGATAAAACTGATCATGATGTTGTCTCCTTACAAACTCAACCTCATAAATATTTCCACTAAATTCAGCTAAATATTTTTTTTCCATCTCTTTTTTCAATTCAGGAAGAATTTCTTTTACTATATTGATTGCCTTTTCCCGTTCTTCTTGATTCTTAAAAACATAACTTAAATTACGAGCTGCCCCTGCCCAATTAGCAACCTTTACTTCTGCTCCACCAAATTTATTTATTCTAAAACAACCTGCACTAATACCAAGAGGACCTACACCTGAACCATATGCTAATATGTTAGTAAAGGTCTTATTAACATCACCATACACTTTAATCTGACCTGCATAAGAGTAATATTCCTCTTTACCACCAACATAGTTAACAGATAATGGTATAAACCTTTCATTTCCAGATCCATAAGATTTTAAAAAAGATCCACAATAGGAACATATATTATCATTATCTCTAGCTTCTAAATACCATATAGAACCATCTTTAGGACATTGCCATTTAATAAAATAAGGATCTTCTGGTAAATCAAGATAATTAAAATGATATCCAGTAAGATCTTCAATAACTTTCCTTCTAATTAAAGCCGATAAACAATAATGTTTTGGAGAGATAAATCCATATTCTTTCAACATAAAATCTTCAACTTTCCATGGTTGAAGGTCACCTGATAATATTTTTTTTGAAATATTATTAATAATTTTTTCATCGTTTTGATTCATGATTACCCCTAACATAATTTTTTTCTATTATGAAATGGATTAATTTTCCGAAAAGATTACATACTTATAAATTAAATCATCCAGAATTTCATCAGTTAAAACACTATTTTAAGTTAAAAAATCTCCAGATAAAAATATCAATAAATAAAGTTTTTACATGAGAAAAAATAGTTAAATGAGCCGATAGAGAGATGCCCGCATAAAATTTAATTTACTAAAAAAAGTTTTTTCTAAAAAAGTAAAAAGATGCTAATTTATCCAGCTCTTTCCTATCTAATAAATTTTTATAATCAATTTTCTTGAAATTGTTATCAGATTGTGTCATAGATTTTATTTTAAGAGATTCAATAGATGAACATATTATAAAAGCAATACTTGCAATAATAATAATAACCCCGATAGTAAAATAATCCTGAAAATATAATTCGATAATCAGAAATGGTAGCAAATTACCAAAGAGAAATAGACAATAAAACTTATACATTTTCTTCATATTTTTTCCTTCCTCTGGCTTTGAATAATTAAATTACTAGATAATACTTTCAATTTAAAATTTAAACTTTCTCAATAATTTTTAAAAAAAAAATTTATATCGTTCATTTTTTACTTTTTAATATTTTTTTAAATGAAAATTAGTGTGTCCAAATTTAGTGAAGAATAAGGGCTTTGAAACAAAGGCTAAAAACCGTTAATAAATTTTTGTTAAAAAAAATGGTATTTTAAAAGAAAAAATGTTTTTCTCAAGCCGATGGAGGAAGTTGAACAAAAGGTTTAAAGCAGTTTATGGTTTTTGTTAAAAAATGGTTTTTTACAGGATAAAAATGGCTTTCTCAAGTCGATTGAGTGATTTGAGAAAAAGGTTACATTTACTAACAGTTTTTTTAACTAAATGTTGAGAGTAGTAATATAAGTAAACCTCTTCGAAGGGGTTGTCTGTGCTGGTGGAGAATAGGAAATGATTACTTTTCTGCCAAAATGCTCTGCTGCTAACTTCATGTGATAAAGAGCGATTCCTACATCAATATGGAGTAAATTTGTTGCGAAAAAACGTCGGAGGAATCCTGGATTACCTATGTATGCATGAATCGTGGTTTCATTTCCTGTAAAGTACCAAGGTTGGCTGTTTGTTGACGATGGAGCTAATCGAGCTGCCTCAAGTAATTCCTTCATACCAGTAATATCAGTTATTTTCCAAAGAGGTTTTCTGATGAATTCAGACTTATTTATCCTATACAGTGTTTTCTTTGCTTTCCCAAACGCCATCAAAATAACAAATTCAAGATTTGAATTCGCTTTTACTTCTTTAATAGGTTGAGGAATACCTTGCCAGCAACTACCTATTTCGTTTGCTGAAAAAAATAGATTCATCTGCTGTAACATAAATCCTATATTAGTTAGATAATGTGCTTTATTTTCAGAAAATGCAGCAATATAATGTGGTGCCTTTCTCATTGTTCGTTTGACCTGATTATGTGGAATAATTTTAAATTCTGTTTTTATGTCATAATACATTGGTTGTAAGTTATTAAGAAAATCTGAGATCTTCTTCAGAATCTTTTTATTTAAAGGTACCATATCATAAGTCCTGATTGATTTTCGTTTGAAAATCATAGGGTACAAATCGTAGTTTTCCATAGGTTTTATCTTCTGTAATGTCATGGGTAAGTAACTAAATATAATAAAAATTTTGGTTTATAAAATTACAATGATTTATTTGAACATCTTGACATTAAAATCAAACCATTACTCTTTTTTATTTTTATAAACCTCTCTTTATGATATTGAACAATTGTTACCCTTTTTTTAAAAAGGAGTTTTAACATTTTTTTAATTATTTAGGTTTTTTTTTAATTTTGTTGCATACAACATAAATAATTTTTAATATAAAATAAAGCATTTAAGGTTATAAGTTAGCAAATAACTTTTTAATGTGGGGAAAAAAGGAATGAATAAGAAAATAGTTGGAATTTTAATTTGTATGTTGCTGTTTACAACTACAACAATATCTGTAATTGGGAGATTTAATGAATATAACACTCCAAATGATCCTTTTTTTGACAAACAATGGTATTTAGATAACAATGGTCAAACTGGAGGTACAGCTGATTGTGATATTGATGCTCCAGAGGCATGGGAGATAGAGCCAGGTGATGGAGATGTTGTTATTGCAATAATAGATTCAGGAATAGATTATACTCATCCTGATCTTATAAATAAAATTTGGACTAATGAGGATGAAATCCCTGATAATGATATTGATGATGATAACAATGGATATGTAGATGATTATCATGGATATGATTTTAAAAATAATGATGCTGATATGCTAGATGAACATGGTCATGGAACTGTTATAGCAGGAGTTATAGGTGCAGAGACTAACAATAATATTGGTATAGCTGGTATTTGTTGGAATTGTAAAATTATGCCATTAAAATTTTGGAATACGGATTCACGTAATGAAGTATATATCGATAGGATAGGAAATATTATTGAAGCAATAGAATATGCTGCAGATAATGGTGCAAATGTTATCAGTATGAGTTTTGGAGCAGTTGAAGATTTTTTTAAAAAAGGAGAAATTAGTTTATTAAACGATACTTTAAATTATGCTTATAACAATGATTGTGTTCTTATATCTATTGCTGGTAATGATAATAGTTCAGACCCATATTACCCAGGAGCATTTGATAATGTAATCTGTGTCGCAGGAACCAATCATAATGACAATAGGATGGTTTATCAATATCCGAATCATGGACAGATAGTAATATCAAATTATGGAGAATGGGTAGATGTTGCAGCACCTGGCGAAGAAATTTTTACTACTTCACCAACATATGATTGTGTGCTTACTGATTTAGGACGTGAATATGATTATACACTTATGTCAGGTACATCTCTTGCAGTCCCTCATGTTTCAGGTCTTGCAGCGTTGTTATTATCAAAAAATCCAACTTTGACAAATGATGAAATAACAAATATCATTAAAACAAATGTTGATCCGTATTATTCAGAATATGATCTTGGTACAGGACGTATAAATACCTATAAAGCACTTAAAAGCCTTTCTAATAATCCACCGGAAAAACCAATTATTAATGGTCCAAATAAAGGTAAAACAGGAACAATAATAAATTATACTTTTTATTCAACTGATCCTGATGGAGACGATATATATTACTGCGTTGACTGGGATGATGGAATAGGTGAGATATGTTTAGGTTTATATCCTTCAAATACCTCTGTTAATAAATCACATATGTGGGATGAAAAGGGAACCCATATTATTAAAGCAAAAGCTGAAGATATTAATGGAGCTGAAAGTGACTGGGCAACATTTGAAGTTATTATTCCAAAAACATTTATCTCAAATCCAATAAAATTGTTTATTATGAGAATGCTGACATGGTTTCCTTTGTTTGAAAAAATAATAAACCATATAACTTAAAATAAAACTTAATTTCTAAACTTTTTTTCTATTTTTTTTTTCGTTTTTAGAGTTATATAACAGGATGTTAAGTAAATTGAACCATTGGTTAAATGACGCGAGAGGGCATACAAAAAAAGGTTGTATTTACTACCATATTTTTAAATATTTTACAATTTCAAGTTAAAAGGAGACCAATATTTTTATAGTAATTATTTTTATATATTTAAAGCCCTTATTTTTGTTAAAATTTAGATACTATGTCTTCAATTTTTGAATATGTTTTAATTTCCATAGGTTACAAAAGAAAAATCATTAACTTCATAATAGATTCTCCATGTATTTCCATTATTTTTTGAAATAAAACCTTGTCCATTGAGGTAAGGATCCTCATAATCTGCACCAGCATAGGTCCATCCATACAGTGAATCTGAGGAATATACAGTATTACATACAATATAATATGTTTCACCAGGGACAACCTGAATATCTGGAAAATCAAATGTTGTCCAGATCAATATTGGTCTATATAGATCCATCGAATCAACCGTTACAGATGTTTGTGTTAGATCTGGTCCAGTCAGATTTTTACGTATAGAAACCGTAATTGGTTGTACATTTCCTTTTGCAATAAGCTCCAATTCAATCTTTGATAAATTATTTTGAGTTGGTATAAAAGATTGAGCATAGATATTCTGCATGAATATACCATCGTTCAGACTCAATTCAGTATAAAGTTCTGTTTGCCGTTGATCAAAACTGTGATCATCCTCCATTGTTACAACTACTCGCCTACGCGGGATACTATCCTCAAAAAACCACATCCCATGCTCGTCGAAATTTCTAAGCAGAATATTATATGTGCCTTCATTTTTCCATAAATGAGTAATATTGACAAGTGATTCAGAAGGATATAGCCCAGTCCATTCCTCTGTACCATCACCCCATTTAAAATAATATTTTATCTTATCTTTCTCAGGATCAGTTGCATTGAAAAAATATGTTTGGTAAGTATTAACTTCACCAACTAATGAACCATTTACAAGTGATGTACAAGTTGGGGGCATTTCCTTGTTAGTTAAGATTAGTTCGCCAGAAAAACTATCATAAATTTGAGGACTAACAGGAAAATTATATTCATTTAGTAATATCTCTTTTGTTTTTGGGACACTATAGTTAAATGCCTCCTCAGCTGAACATATACTATCATGATTTACATCACCAAATCCCTGCAATCCTTCCATAAGGTAATAACCAAAAAAGTTCCCATTACTCATCTGATCCTCTTTACATGCCATCAAGATGATACGACCAGGTCCACTTAATCCTTTTACAAATGTTTTCATCCATTCAGTAACTTTTGCAGTTGTATATGATGTCTTCCAAGGTGGATCATCAAAACCACCAGCATAACAAGCTTCAATAATAACACAGACACCTTTACATTTAAGGTTACAAAGCCAAGTATTGATTGTATCATCATATAAATAATACAATTTATTCGGGATACACCAATACCAACAGTTTGGCCAATCACCGATTTGCGTTCGATAGGTATCATACATATAAAGAGCGGTATCAACTCCACCGTTTTCATCCTTTGGAAAAACATCCTCGGTTACAGGAGAACCATGCGTAGTAATATAGAAAAGGCAGATATCATCTTCATCAGCCATCTTTTGCATCCAACGAAAACTTTTGAACACATTAAAAATCGAAGCGTTTTTGCCAGTTAAAAGTCTAATATGATCTGGTTTCCAATGGTCTGAAGCAAGTAATAGATTATATAGATCCGTTGGTGGAATATCATTAAAGATTGAAAGATTGGTCATGTGTGGTTGGTTTTTGAATTCATTCACACCCACAAGGAGCGCCCAATATTCAGTGCCATCATATGATGATTTTAATAAGGGAGTATGTATAATGCGAAATGCAACTGCAAAGTTACTAAAACCTGAAAAAACCAATAATATACATATAAAAATTCCAATTATTTTCTTATTCATATTTTATTTTCCCCCTAAATATAAATAAAACATATTTATTTATTACATATAAAACTTATTACAAACTTATATAACAAATAAATACAAATATAAAGTTTAAATACAACAAAATATTAAAGTAAGATATTAAAATAATAAACAAAATTTAATATTTTTGTCATTTGGGTGTAAATCAAACTTGATAAGATTTGAAAATTAATTTTTTTAGTTTAATGCCCTTTTTAAAATTTGTTAAAAAGGTTGTTTTTACAGATTAAAAATATTTTTCTAAAGCCGATGGAGGAAGTTGAACAAAAGGTTTAATTTACTAACACTTTCTTAAGCCTAAAATTATGATTCAAACATATTAGAAATTTAATTAAAATAAAATCACATTTATATTCCTATGGTTATTGGATTAGAAGGATTTGTAGCATGGTTTGAAGCAATAATATATAATAAGATAAGGCAAGCATGTAAAAATAGTTTAATAAGGATATTTGTACATTTATTAGGTTTATTATCTATAATATTGGGATTATATTTTCTTATAACATATATGCCATCTATGATTAGTATAGCAGGATTATTTTTAAGTTTAGTAGGGATAGTTATTTTTTTAATACCTATGGGTATAAGGTAGAAAACTATTATTTCATCTTTTCTTATAACTCTGGAAAAAAATTTAAAATTTTTATCGGTTTTTATATCAGAAAAATACATTTTTTATGTCGAGAGTGAACTTACAAAAAAAAAAAGTTTAATTTACTAACGTTTTTTCAAGTAAAAAATAAATCTTAATGCTGTTGATATAAAAAATTGGATTTATGAGCAAATAATCAATTGATTTCTTAAGAACTTCAATTTTTTTCATCAGGAACGACCTTAACTGTTATATCCTTCCGACTTCCAAATGCTAAAGCAGGAAGTAAATGAGAAACCATCTGCTCACAAGTACAAGGAAACACACGACCAGTAGCAATTGTCAGGCTCCATCTATTCCTATTTTTTTTAAATTTATTGATGCATATCTCGTCTTTCATAATGTAAATCGTACATTCATCATTCTTCATCTTAGACACCTTCAATTGTGCAGTGCTCTCCACA
>JBFEOQ010000016.1:0-31323 GCA_041550515.1 Thermoplasmatota archaeon
ATTAAGATTTACAGGGTAAAAAATTTAATAGATAAAAATTTATTTTAACAGAAGGGATATGCACCTGCATAACCACCTGAGTAAGATATGTTTATATAAAAGAATATACATTTATTTAATAATTAAAACTAAGGGATATGTGATGGGTTGAAACTAGATCGTCTATTAAAAATATCAGAGACAATGCTAATTTTTATTAATTATGCAATTACCAATCAATAATCAACTAAAAAGATAAAAATTTACAGTAATAGAACAATCACCCCAAAAAAATACAACTAAATAAAAATAAAACTAAGAAAAATTTACATTTAATAAAAGTAAATTTATTACCAACATATGCAACGGTGAGATAGATTAGTATGAGGTATATTCATAATATAAATAAGGATGAGAAAGCAATAAATAAAAAAAGAGAAGATACTTCAGAAAAAAATAATGAATTAGAAGCTATTAGAAAATTAATAGAAAATAAAGACAAAACTATAAAAAATTTAAAAGAGGATTTTGAAACAAGTATTATTGAACTTGAAAACTGTAAAAACTTTCTTATAGAAAAAGAAAAAAATTTTAAGAATCTAAGTTTAGAACTTTCTGATAAAAAAGAGAAGTTGAAGAAAAAAAATAGTGATTTTGAAAATCTTAGAAAAAGAGTATTACTCATTGATGAAAATATAGGAAAAATTAGAATTGAAGTAGATAAAAAAAACAAAGAAATAGAGAAAAAACAAAATTTTATTAAAAATTTAAAAGAAGAATTAAAACATAAAGAATTAGAAAATAAAAGTTTAAAACATAATATAAATCAAAGTTATGATAAAATAAAATCAAATATTTTAGAAATCCAAGAAAAAAATAAAGAATTGCGAATTATCAGAAATAATTTAGGAAAAAAAGAAAAAAAATTAGATGAAATAAAAATTGAAAATACTTGCTTAAAAGAAGAGCTTGACGAACAAAAAAATAGTGTAAAAATTTTTGAGTTAATAAAACTTAGAAAGCAACTCTCTAATAAAGAAAAAATATTAGAAAAACTTGGTTTAAACATTAAATTAATGACACAGAAAATACAGAAATTAAATGATTTACTTGAAAATAAAACCTGTGAAGTACAAGAAGCAACATCTGTTTTAAAAGAGAGGGAGAAACAATTAAGTGGTGTAGTGGAAGAATTAAATAATATTAAAAATACTTTTGATTATAAAAATAATGAATATAACCTTTTAAAAGAAGAATTTGAGAATACTAAGGAAGAAATAAATGAGCGAGAAACTATAATTAAAAACCTTAGTAAACAATTAAGAAATAGTCATTTTCAACTTATTGAAAAAATAAGTTTTGCAGATAAAATTAATCAAAATTATAATAAAATTTCTCAAGAATTACAAACAGTTTTGTTTAAGTTTGATAAAAAAGAAGAGGAAATTACAAATCTGCAAAAAAACCTAAAGAGTGCAATTAATGAAATTGAATGGAAAAATAGTGAGTTAAATAAAAATAATGAAGAGTTAAAACAAATAAGAAATGAACTTGCAATAAAAACAAATTTATTAGTTTTAAATAAAAAGCAGATTGAAGATCTAAAAGCAGATATAGAGTTTAAAAAACAGGATATAGAATCTATTACAAATGACCTTGAATTGAGAAATACTATAATCAAAGAAATAACTAAACAGCTATCTAAAAATCAGATGCTTTTTGCTGAAAAAATAGATTTTACAGAGCAACTTAAAATTGAATTATTAACAAATAAAGAAAAACTAAATGAAAAAATAAATAATCTTTCAAATAAAGAAAAACAAATAGGTTCTTTACAAAAAGAATTACGAGATCGTTTAAAAGATATTGAATGGAGAAATAATGAGCTAGATCAAAGAAAAAAAGAAATAGAAAATTTACAAAATAACACACAGAATCTAAAAGAAAAAATTGATAAAAAAGAAAAAGAAATTAAAGATATGCAAACAGATCTTGAAAGTAAACAAAACCAGATTCATGATTTAAAAATAAACCTCGAGATGACCGGTGAAGATCAAAGATTACATAAAATTGAAATAGAAGATAAAAATGATGAAATACTAAATATTAAACAAGAACTTGAAGAAAAAGAGCTTGTAATAGATAAACTTAATTTTTATTTAACAGATGAAAAAGAAAAAGCAGATATAATTTTACAAGAGCTTGAAAAAACATACAAAGATTTAGAGGATAACTTATCAATTTTAAGCGATAAAGAGCAAAAAATCTGTAATCTTCAGATTCAAATTAGAGATAAACAAGAACAAACAGCTGAAATAAAAGCAGCAATTTTTGAAAAGGAAAATGAAATTACAAGTTTACAATCTGAAATTACATCAAGA
Organism: Thermoplasmatota archaeon; assembly: GCA_041550515.1. Lineage (GTDB taxonomy): Archaea > Thermoplasmatota > E2 > DHVEG-1 > DHVEG-1 > PFL35. Next base: position 2,361 of record JBFEOQ010000016.1, read on the forward strand.
AACCTTATAATAAATCAACTTCAAAGTAAAATTAATAATGATAATGATTTAATTTTTAAACAGGTTGAAAAAGAAAATAATTTGCAAATGGAAATTAATAAAAAACAAGATGAACTAAATGAAAAAATGATATTAATCTCTACTAAAGAAAATTTTATTAATGATTTAAAAAAGGAATTATCAGATAGACTTATAGATCTTAAATTAAGTAATAATGAACTAAATCTTAAACAGAATGAGTTAGAAAAAACAACTAATGAGTTACAAAAAATCCAAACAGAAATGGAAAATAATAACTTTTTATTTGAAAATCTAGTAAATAAATTTGAAAATAATGGTATAGAATTAAATAATATAAAAAACACAATGAATGAAAAAACACTTGAAATTGAAACATTAAACAATGAAATAAAAAATAGAAATTTAATAATAAATAAGATAACACAGCAGTTAACAAATAATAATCAACTAATTATTTCAAAAACAAACACTTTAAACAATCTTGAAATACAACTATCTGAAAATCAGAATCAACTCAAACAAACAATGGAAAAATTAAAACATAAACAGATAGAAATAACAAAGCTTGAAAAGCAGCTAAAGAAAAATATAAACTTTTTACAAATAAAAGATAATCTTATCTCTAAACAACAAGATGAGATAAAAAGTATTACTTTTAATTTTGAAACAAAAAAACAAGAATATGAAAATCAAATTGAAAATAAAGAAGATGATTTAGATTCAGCCTTAAATGATGTAAAAAATAGAAATATTATAATTGATAATCTTAAAAATCAACTTCAAGATAATCAATCAAAAATACTCGAAAAAACTAAAATTGAAGAAAATCTAAGAGATGAAATACAGGATATCCAAATAACCCATCCGAAAAATAATCTATCTAAGAATAAGAAAAAAGAAATAAAACATTTTACAAATCTTATTGATAAAAAACAAAAAGAATTAGAAACTATAAACAACATTATAATTTCTAAAAAAAGTGAACTTGGAAATATAAACAATAATATAACTGAAAATCAGAAAACTCTAAATAAAATTCAAAGCAAAATTAATCAAAGAAAAGAAGAACTTAAAACCCTTCCATTGAATGAAGAAGATTTAAGAGAAACTTTTCCAGACAAATTCCATGTTAATGATGAAATTGATAAAACATTAGATATTTCTGATGAAGAAATAATTAAAACTAAAAAAATTCAACATGATTAAGAACTTAGCAATATATAATAAAAATTATTATTTTATTTAAATTAACGAAATTACAACTTTTTATGTAAAAAATATATTGTATAAGCTAATTTTTTTTAATTGATTTTTGACAAACTGTCAAATTGAGATTTTTTCCAAATATATCATTTTTCAGATATGATAATTTAACGAAGAAGCTTTAAATAGTGTTAAATGAGAACAAATAACATGATTGAAATCACATGACCTAAAAAGTCATGAAAATTAAAAAAAAATGAAGGTGAAATGAAATGGAAAAAAAGTATATGGAAAAATTAATTGGAACATATTGTAAGATCGTAACAAAAGAGCCCGGTGAGGAGAAAGCTAGTGTTGTTACAGGAATCATCGAAGAGGTTGATTACAAGGATGGTTTTATTTTAGTAGATTCAGAACAAGGTTTAGGATGTCTAAGAATAAACACAATAATAGCAATAAAACCAAAACATTAAAAATAAATTTAAAATCTCGTTAAAATAAAGGCATCACAATAATAATTATTATATTAACCTTTTAATATTTTAGTAATTCTTACCACTATATAGATTTCAACAATTGTAAAACATACATTACAAATTGAATTTAGATAAATATGAAAGCAATAAAAAGAATTATAAGAAAAATATCAATACAAAATAGAAAGATAATAATTTAAAAAAAATATTTAGTTTTATGGATGAATAATTATGAAAAAAATAGGGATGCTTACTGGTGGAGGGGACTGCCCAGGTCTTAATGCTGTTATACGTGCAGTAGTAAAAAAATCAAGACAATATAACTGGGAAGTAATTGGAATTAAAAATGGTTGGAATGGTCTTATCACAGGCGAAATGGAAATATTAACTGATGATTTAGTTTCTGGAATACTACCAAAAGGGGGAACTATAATAGGAACCTCTAGAACAAATCCTTTTAATAAATATGAGGATGTACAAAAGACTCTTGATAACATTAATAAATTCGGATTAGAAGCGCTAGTTGTAATAGGCGGAGATGATACTTTAAGTGTTGCGAGAAGACTTTATAACAAAGGAATAAATGTCGTAGGAGTACCAAAAACAATTGATAATGATTTATCAGGAACAGATTATACTTTTGGATTTGACACAGCTGTATCAATTGCTACTGAAGCTATAGATCGTCTACATACAACAGCAGAATCACATCATAGAGTAATAGTTGTAGAAGTAATGGGTAGACATGCTGGTTGGATTGCTACAATCGCAGGGATTGCAGGAGGTGCTGATGAAATACTTATACCAGAAGTTCCTTTTGATATAAACGAAATATGTAAAAATCTAAAATCAAGATATGATCGAGGTAAAAAATTTAGTATAGTATGCGTTGCAGAAGGAGCATATCCCAAACAAGAAAATTCATCAGAAACAATAAACTCAGGTAAAAATTTAGAAGAAGCTCTTCTAACACAAACAGATGAAAAAGATGCTTTTGGGCATGTTAGATTAGGTGGAATAGGTAATTATTTAGCAAATGAAATTAAAAAACGTATGAATGTCGATACAAGAGTAACAGTACTAGGCCATGTACAAAGAGGTGGAACACCAACAGCACATGATCGTGTTCTTGCAACTAGATTTGGTATTGCAGCAGTTGAATGTATTAAAAATCAAGATTTTGGAAAAATGGTAGCTTTACAGGGTAACAAAATTGTTCCAATACCATTAAATGATGCGGTATCAGAATTAAAAACTGTGGATATGAAATTATATAATATAGCAAAAGTATTTTTTGGATAAAAAAAAAATTAAATTATTTTGTGCACTTAGGAAATGAAAATTATATTTAAGAGCTTATAAAACCTGATTATTAAAATTATAACATTTAACGATTTTTTATTGAAATTATTATTTCTTTTCCCATCTCTGTTAATCTATATAATTTTACATCTCTTCCACCAGTAACTAGTTCTACAATACCTAGATCTATCAAAGATTCTTCTTCTTTATACCTATCACCCATACCACGTATTGCACCTATTACATTAGTTGGTGTTGTTTTAATATTATAAGCTATCTCTGAAGTATAGCTACCACTTGGACTTATTTCAAAAAGGTATTCAGCAATCTTTTTTCGTATGTTACTTCTTCGCAAAGATCGTATAACAAGAGGTCTTATCTGATCTTTTGAAAATGTAACTTTTTTATCATCTAGCATCCCATCTGCCTAACGAAGTTTGTTATAATAAAAGTTATTAATAAAATAATCGATTAAATCAAAAATAATTTTATTGATATAAAAAGAATTTTGTTTTTTATTAAAATAGATTTATTTTTTATCTTTTTCTTGTTACACCTTTTTTTTCACAGTAATTATTTATAGGGCATTTACTACAAAAAGGTGAAAGTGGTACGCATATTGTTTGACCAAATTGTACAAATAAATTGTTGAAATCATACCAATATTTTTTTGGTAGTATTTTTCTAAGTTGTTGTTCAGTTTCTTTTGGTGTTTTTGTTTTTATCCATCCTAATCTATTTGGTATACGATTACAATGTGTATCGATTGGTAAAAAATTTTTCTGGTTGAATCCATAAGTCATTACAATGTTAGCAGTTTTTCTACCTACTCCTTTAAATTTTAAAAGTTCGTTAAAATCTTTTGGTACTTCTCCATTGCATTTATCAAGTAAAGTTCTTGATATTTCAACTATTCTTTTTGCTTTAGTATGATAAAAACCTACAGGATATATTAGTAATTCGATATCTTTTATTTTTGCTTCCGCAAGTTTTTGAGGTGTATTATATTTAGTTAATAGTTTTATTGATGCTTTGTCTGTAACTTCATCTTTGGTTCTTAGACTTAATATACAAGAAATTAGTATTTTAAAAGGTGTTTTTTGTATTTTTTCCCAGATTTTGCCTGATAAAACTGGTGCCTTGTAATTTTTAAGTTCTTTTTTTAGTATTTTGAATATTTCATTGATATTTTTTATTTCTCTCACAATATCTTTAAAAGATATTATTGTAGTTTAAAAAAATTGTTAAATTAGAAATTATATTTTTTTAATAATTACTTGTTGAATATGATTGTTAATTTTAGCGTTATATAACATCATATCTCTAATTTTTTGATTTATTATATTTTTCTCTTTTATGAACTAAATCCTTTAAATATAATCCAAATTGCGAATACCATTTCCTGTACGGCTATAGGGAGGGCTAAAAGATTAACAATTATCGAGTCCGCACTACCAAACAAACTTAACAAACCATATAACAAAACACATGAAGCTCCGATAAGACCCCAGCCAGATAACCATCTAGGTACTAGTTTTAATTGATATAATATGTAATAAAGAGGAAGACCTCCTAAACCTAAAAAGATAAGAGTTCCAATATCAAAGGACCAATCTTGTAATGCTAACAATAAAGAGCCTAGTGGTTTATAAAAAGAGATATCTGAAGCTCCTGATATATATTGCTGACTTAATGTTAAAAGTGATAATATGCTTATTGAAGCAATGATAATCAAAACAGATTCAGTCAACCTTAGAACAACATAACTTATAGCTAATCCTTCATGATATTTTTTTAGGATGGGATACATCATTGTTCCGATACCCATAACTGATATAGCAAGAATCAACCAAAATACTACAGATAATACTATTTGGATTTCATTTGAAGAAATCAAATTAAAATCTAATGGTTTTTCAAGTGTTGATCCTAAAAAAAAGATGGTTAAAATCGCAGTGACGGTTGCTATAATAAATAATAATCCTACAATTATTCCAGTTTTTCTATGTGATTGCATTATATTCTTCCTTCTTTTGATATTGAAATTCTTAATCTTTAATAAAGATACTCATTTTTTAAAAAAAATTATTAAAACCTTGCTAATGTAAACATTTTATTTGATTAGTTATTTGTAATAAAAATGCCGCCAAGACAAACCAATATATAATTTACTAATTAAGGGATTCTTTTAGAATAGGTGATGATATAAAGATGAGTGGAAAAAATCTTGCAAGTATGAAATTATTTGTTATTGGTTTGTTATTAGGTCTAGTGGCAATAGTAATTTCTTGTTTTGGTTTACCAGACAATTATGATGCTGAACCAATTTTAGGATTTGGATTAATAATAGTTGCCATTGCAGGGATTTTATCAATCAAAAAATAATATCAATAAAAATGTTATATATTTTTCAATTTTAAGTCATTAGTGAATTAATGACTTCTTTTTTTGTTATTATCAGCAATTAATAAATGTGATAAATTAGAACATAAAGATATAAATACAGCATGTTTTATATAATTTTTAACAATTGTTAAAATAGTTTGTATGAGGAAATATTATGTATATAAAAAAAGCATTAATCATTAACATATTGATTGCTATTCTATTAGTATCATCAATTCATGTATTAGGTAGCAATAACGATGATACAACTACTTTAGAAATAACTGATGTTCGCGGAGGAATTGGTGGAGTATCTGCAGATATAAAAAATATAGGAAGTATAACTGCTAATAATTTCTTAATTACCATATCAGTAAATGGTGGAATTTTCAATAAAATTAATATCTTAAAAGAATGTAGCGGATGTGGTGGTTGTGGAACAACAATTGAAGCAGATGAAATAAAATCTGAAAGCACTTTGGAATCAGATTTTATTATAGGTTTTGGAAAAATTGATATTATAGTTACAGCTGAAGCTGATAATGCAAATTTGGTTTCAATAGAAACCAATGGCTTTGTTATAGGTCCTCTGGTTTTAATATCCTAAAAATCCTAGTAAAAATAGTAATTGTTTGGTTTTTTCCAAACAAAATAAAGGTTTTTAAATACCTAATAATTAAATACCTATATTACTAGGTGAATTAATTATGAATTTAAAACCAATTATTGCTATTGTTGTAACCTTATTGATCTTAGGAGCAGTAGTTGTTTTTCTTACAACAGATTTTAACCCTTTAAATGAAATAAGTGAAACTGAAATACCAAATAATACAGATCCGATATCTCTTGGAAATATAACCTCCTTTAATGATGCAGTAAATCAATTTTGTTTTGATTTTTTCAAAAAATTAAGCGAAGATGAACGTAATAGTCCAAATATTTTTTATTCACCTTATTCAGTATTTACTGCACTTGCTATGGTTTATGAAGGGGCAAGAAACAATACAGCAGTTGAAATGGAAAATGTTTTGCATATTGAGCAAGATAATGATTCATTCCATGAATATATGCAGATTCTCTACAATCATTTAAATCATAATGATAAATATAATATTTCTACAGCTAATGCTTTATGGCCTGATGTTGGATTTAATTTATTAGATGATTATGTTAACACAATAGAAAATTATTATGGTGGAAAATCTTCAGAAGTCGAATATGCAAACCCTGAGGAAGCTGCAAGAATAATAAATGAATGGGTTGAAAATCAGACAAATAACCTAATTAAAAATTTAGTCCCAGTAGGCGCAATTGATCCTATTTTAACAAAATTAATTTTAACAAACGCTATTTATTTCAAAGGAGTTTGGCAGGTTCAATTTGCAGAAATTAATACAACACTTAGAGATTTTACTCTTTCTTCAAGTGAAAAAGCCCAAGTTGATACAATGAAATTAGTGGGGACTGAGGATAAATTTAATTATACTGAAACAGATAAATTGCAAATTCTTGAAATACCTTATGATGGTGAGGCTATTTCAATGATGATTCTACTTCCAAAAGAAGGTGTTAGTTTATCAGATATAATAAGTTCATTGAACATGCAAGATTATTTAACCTGGATAGAATCTTTTAATGAAACAGAACTTGATATTTATCTTCCAAAGTTTAAGTTTGAAACATCATATACTTTAAACGATTATCTGTATAATATGGGTATGTATGATGCATTTAATTATGATGCAGATTTTTCTGGTATAGATGGAAGACAAGATTTGTTGATTTCAAAGGTTTTACATAAAGCATTTATTGAAGTTAATGAAGAAGGAACAGAAGCAGCAGCTGCCACAGCAGTAATTATGAATTTTAAATCTATCGATGGTGGTGGAATTTCAAGAATTGTCTTTGATGTAAATCAACCGTTTTTATTTACAATACATCATAAAGAAACAAATACAATACTATTCATTGGAGAAGTAACAAATCCCTTGGAATAAAAATATAACTATTTCTCTAAATTTTTTCTTTTTAATCATGTTTAATATTTTATAGTATTTTTCACTTGTTTTCTTATTTATAATTGATAAAAACAATATATTCTTGTATTAAAACTGAATTCATAAAATTTGATTGAAAATATGAAAGCAGTTGTATATGAAAAATATGGACCGCCAGAAGTACTGCAGATTAAAGAAGTAGAAAAACCAATTCCAAAAGAGGATGAAGTTCTAATAAAAAATTATGCAACAACTGTACATGTTGGAGATACAAGGATGCGAAGTTTTAGAGTACCAAAATTATATTGGTTGCCTATGCGTTTATTTTTAGGTATTACCAAACCAAAAAGAACAATATTAGGTATGGAGGTTTCTGGAATAATTGAGTCTGTAGGTAAAGATGTGAAAGAATTTAAAGAGGGTGATGAAGTTTTTGCATTAACCGGTTTTGGTGGCGGTGGTTATGCAGAGTATTCAAGTATACGAGCAATTAATGGTGATGAAAAAAATGGAATAGTAGTTATCAAACCCTTTAATCTAACATATGAAAAAGCAGCTGCTGTTCCTGCAGGTGCTTTAACTGCACTACTTCATACCCAGAAGGTAAATGTTCAGAAAGGTAAAAAAATTTTAATATATGGTGCTTCTGGAAGTGTAGGGACATATGCTGTTCAGATTGCCAAGTATTATGGTGGAGAAGTCACTGGAGTTTGCAGTACATCAAATTTAGAACTTGTTAAGTCAATTGGTGCAGATAAAGTAATTGATTATACTAAAGAGGATTTTAGTAAAAGTGATGAAATTTACGATATTGTATTTGATGCAGTATACAAAATATCAAAATCAAAATGTAAAAATATACTCAAGGATAATGGAATATTTGATTCCTCACATTCAAAAATACCAGAACCAAAAACAAAAGATCTTATTTTTATAAAAGAATTAATTGAAAAAAACAAATTAACACCTGTAATTGATAAAACTTATCCAATGGAACAAATTGTTGAAGCACATCGGTATGTTGACAAAGGACATAAGAAGGGAAATGTAATAATAAAAATATAATACAAAATCTAAAGAGTGTAGCAAATAATGGAAGATGTAAGAATAATTCTTGCTGGAATTTGGATAGCCCTGATGTTAACTTATCTTTTAGGTGATGTATTCCGTATATTTGCAGGTGATTTTAAACCAGGGAAAATTGAAGATAAGAAAATGACACAGGGTATGCTGATGTTAATGGCATTACTTATGTTGATACCAATTGTTATGGTTGTACTATCCCTAACATTAAGTTATCCTACTATTAGCTGGATTAGCATTATTTTAGCGGGATTTCTATTTATTTTTAATATTGCTGGTTTACCCACATATCCTGGATTCTATGATAAATTCTTGATAATTGTTGGTCTTGTGTTTAATATATTAATTATTTGGTATGCATGGACATGGATCCGAATATGAACGAAATTGAAAACTGGTTTTCAAAAGCAAAAACAGAAGCTAAAAAAGAACTACCACTAAATGAGCGGATTTTTGGTATTTTAATTGTTATTTTTGGCATATTAATGATAATATTTTTTGTAACTCATCAGATCCAGCTAACAGGTTTTTTTACAATAAAATTCGGTATTTTTGAGATGCTATTTTTTTATGGTTTTTGGATTTTTTGGATTACAACAGCAACTTTGGAAGCAATTTTTAGTCAAAGATTTCTTTCTCGAATTGTTGATACATTTGGAGGACTTATTTTTGCTATCCTAAGCTTATCTTTACTATTGTTCTTATTTCCTTTTGATTTTACTTATCTTGCAGATGCGATGCCTGGTATTCTAAGATTTCTTGTGCAGTGGATTTCCAATGATATTGCCAAGGCAATTATAATGATTCTGATAATCTTACATTTAGCTGCGGCAATTTATAGTCCATTTGCATACAAGTTTATCGACAAGAAAATATACAATCGTAAAAAAATATCTGTTTAATGGATGTGTAAATTTTGAAATCTGTACTAGTTGTAATATCAATTCATCATAATAATACTTTAAAAATAGCTAATGCCATTGCTAAAGTTCTTGATACTCAAATAAAAAAACCTCTAGAAATAAATCCGAAAGAGCTTCAAAATTATAGTCTTGTAGGTTTTGGATCTGGGATATATGGTGAAAAACACCATAAATCCCTACTTGATTTTACTGATAAACTACCGCAAGTAATCAATAAAAAAGCATTCATCTTCTCAACAAGTGGAATTACAAGTAAAACAAAAGCTGCAAAGGATCACTATCCACTTAGAGAAAAACTAGAATCTAAAGGTTACTTTATTGTAGATGAATTTCAATATAAAGGATTTAACACTAATAGCTTCCTTAAATATTTTGGAGGAATGAATAAAGGTAGACCTAATGCAGAAGATTTAAAACATGTAGAAGAGTTTGCAGAAAAACTTAGACAGAAGAATTGAATTTAGTGAAGTTAAAATGAATATATATCAGATTTTGGCAATTTGTGGTATGCTTAGTCCAATTGTATACACAGCTATGTGGATAATTGGAGGAAGATTACAGCAAGACTATAGCCATGTTAAAAATGATATAAGTTCACTATTTGCAATTAGAGCTCCAAACAAACTATTAATGCAAATTTTTATTATTACATCTAGTGTTTTACTTTTTTTATTTTACTTAGGATTACATGAGGGATTAAATGATGGAGGTTCGATTATTGGACCCTATTTATTTATTTTTGCTTCAATTTTAGGGATTCTAATTGCATTTTTATTCCCACTTGATGAAGGTGGTGAAATTATTACTTGGAGAGGAAAGATGCATTTAATTCTAGTGATTACAATGGGTATTTTAACAATCGCAGGGATGATAGCATTATGGTTTAGATTAAATAATATAACAAGTTGGAGTGCTTTTGCAACCTATTCACTTGTATCAGCAGTAATTGCATTGATACTAATGATTATTTCAAGTATCTTCATAAAAGGTAACTATAGAGGTTTACTGGAAAGAATTGGAGTCATACCATTTCAGTTATACTACTTTATCTTACCATTAATGATATTATTACATAACTAAATTAATGAATAATATATAAGTGATCCACCTAAGACTATTTCAAAAAGTAAAACTAACAGACCACCTAAATTCCAAAGAGTTTTAAAATTAGGCTTAACAAAATATATTCCATTACCAAATCCATAGAAAATGCTGGCAACAATTCCAAACCATCCTATAATTGCTAGTATAATTTCATATATACTAAAAAGGGTCGAGTATGCAAGAGTTCCAATAGAAAAAAAGATTTGTGCAAATAAAAAATTAGATTGTTTAGATTTAAGAATACTAAGACGCATATCAATTAATGATTTTTTTTCATCATCACTAGCAGCTGAGTATTTTCTTGCTATATTGAGAAGTCCCCAATATCTTTTTTTATTGTAGATTTGAATCAAAGCTTCTATAAAACGACTGATAGTTCCAACAACAGCAAGGACTAAGCAATAAGAATTAAAAGCAAAAAACAACATTAAAGCAAGTAAAATTATTATGAAATGTTCAATGAGGATTAAAAAAAAGCTAATTTTAAATCAATTATTTAAAAAATTTATGAAATTTTAATTAAAATAAATAACATTTGTTTCATTATCTATGGAAAAATTTATAATATATTAAAATATTCGTATTTTATAACAAATATTTGTATATATTGGGTTTTTAAGTTACTTCTGCCTCTGCTATTAAAAACCCAATAGCCCCCATTTGTTATTTTTTTATTTTTAAAATATTTTATATACCTCCACCTCCACAAAATGAATCTATTATGCTATTTTAGGGTGTAATTAGTAAATGATTCATTTTGATTTATTCTAATACAACTATTAACAAATTAATTATACTTATTTTAAGTCTAAATTTATATTATCTCATTTTTTGTCTAAAAAGACGCTAATAACTAGTACATCACCTGCAACACTATTCTTCTAAATTGCTACAATAGGAAATTGAAAGAGTGGAAAATAATATTATAATCAACAATTAAAAAAAATGCTACATATTATTAAGGTTTTTTAAGCTTTGAATGTATACCATTATTTATGTCAGAGTTAAAAAAGACGAAAAACCCTATTAATAAACTTAATAATAAAAAAAAATTTTTTATAAAACCAACTTATCAAAGAACTTTTTATTGTAAGAATTGTCACAATGAATCAACATATGATATTGTTAAAGGTAGGGAAATAATTGATCAGAAAGATGGAGTTGTATATCAAAAAAGTTATGATGGTGATATTAATCCATTTAAATGTAAAAAATGTGGGCTAAGTAATTATTTATTTGAAATTAAGAATTAATTATTTCCTCATTTTGAGTGTAAAAAACGCTCCAGTCGAGAACCTGCGCTAGGAGTTAAATTTCCTACATCAAATTTCGGAAATTAATAATATAATTGATAAGCAACATTATTCTATTTAAAATTAAGTTCATCTACTATTTTCTGAATATTCTTCCGATAGTCCTCAAAAGCATTTCTTCCCGTTTTTGTTAATTTAAACATTGTATGTGGCTTTCTCTTTATGAACTCTTTTTTCACTTCAATATAACCAGCTGCTTCCAATTTTTTTGTATGCGTAGCTAGATTACCCCATGTAAGGTCAGTTTGTCTAAGTAAAAAAATTGCATCCATACTTTTAACAAAATACAGATTCGCCATTATTTTCATTCTTGCCGGTTCATGTATTACTTTATCTATTTCTCCTATATGGATATTTGATTTATTATTACTTTTAGATTTTTGTTTCATAATTTACCAACTTTTGGAGTGTTTTTTATAAATCGAGTCAAAATTATTATACCCCAAAATAATATAATCAATGAAACAACAATGAACATACTTGAACTTATTTCGAAAAAAATATTTTTTGTAAAAATCCTAAAAGGAAAAGGAATAGCTGCTAATAATCCATATATATAAAATCGATCTATCTTTAAAGAAAAAGCCATTATACTGAATAATAATATAGAACCTGTAATCCAAAACAAGGAAACAGAAACATCATTCCAAATAATAGCATTAATGGGTTGAATAGAGTAGTATATACCCGCTATTAAAGCTATAATTAACCAAATCATTTGTATTAAACCAAATTTGGTTTTACTTCTTTGTTTTTCTTCAGATAATTTCATTATTCCCTTTCTTGGATTTGTTATAAATATTACTAAAACAATATAAACAACAAATGCAGGAATGACTGTAAATAACATAATTTCCTCAGAAATACCAAAGCCCAAATCTGCAAGTAAAATTGATAATCCAAGACCAAATATCCATAAACCAATAAGAATATCTAAAGATCCGTCATTAAAGAGTGCGCTATAGATATTATTTTCAATTTTTTTAATATTTGACTTTTCTATCATATTTTTTTTCACCATCTATATTGTATGTACTTACTTGTTAATAAACTTTTTGTTGAAAAGTACTTTTTAATTAAACATAATTCTAAACAATAAATCAAGCAAATCATTAAAATCATATTCACTTAAGTTATACCTAAATTATGCCTACACAAAAACTAACACTAAGCATTGATAAAGAAATAATATCTCAGGCCAAAAGTCAAAACATCAACCTAAGCAGCTTTCTTGAAATCCATCTTATAGATTACCTTTCTTATAAGGGGAAATGCTCCCGTCGGGATTTGAACCCGAGTCGAAGCCTCGAGAGGGCTTCATGATTGGCCGCTACACTACGGGAGCAAAAAATCATTTTTTTTATCCACCTGATGAAACCTGTAGTATATTTATTTCTTCTCCATCCTTGATTTCATCATCAATTGGAACTGGATGGTTTTTATTCATAACGATTACTGTATCAGGTTTTAGATTTAATTTTTTTAAAACATGTTCAACTGTTAATGGTTTTTTAAATTCGAGTTTTCTTTTTTCTTTTGTTCTTGAAAATGTAATAGTTATATGCACTTGAATCGATACAGATATAAAAAACTCTTAGATTAAGCTTTTGAAGTTGTTTTAATTGGTCTTGCTGGGGTAGCTAAGCTAGGTCTACGGCGGTGGTCTCGAAAACCGCTGGTATTTATACCACAGGGGTTCAAATCCCTTCCCCAGCGTTTTTTTACTATTTATAAGGAGAAAAAATCAAAATATCTAAAAATTATTTACCAGGATTTTAACTTTTAGTTTAGAGCTGTTAAACAGCTTAATCTTGATTATAATCACCAAGTAATAATGCGACAAAATTGATAGTAATTTATGTTATTAAACATAACTCTTAGTTTAAGCTGGAAGATCGCTTAAATTCCTAAACAAAAACAGTAACTAATAATATTCATTTTTCTGTTATAATTTACAATATATTAACAATAGTTAATTTTATTAATTCTATTAAGATAGTGGAATATTCAAAATGTCAATTAAAGAAATGATCAAACTATATATTACAGTTAGCAGATGGGAGTTTTTACCAGCTGTATTAATAGGAATATTAATTGGAATTTTTATTGGAGTAGATTCAATTTCAATTCTAATATCATATGGAAAAATTCCAATTATTATTGAGGGTATAATAATTTTCATACTGCTCTTCAATGTTGGTTTTATGATTAATTGTTGGGCGGATTGGAAAGTGGATGAGTTATATAAAACAAAACTGTACAAAACAGTGATAAAAATGGGTAGAAACAAGCTAGGTATTCTAGTCATTATTCATATCATTCTTTCAATAATTCTCGCATATCATATTACAGTCCAATTAGAAAGAATTGAAGTTAGTATTCTAGTTTGGATAGGAATATTTTTAGGAGTCGGCTATTCTATTGAACCTTTTCGTTTTAAAAGAAGAGGATTATTGCATTCTTTGATTGCGCTTCCAATTTTCTTTATCCCGGGTTTTTATTCGTATCTACTTGTTAATAATTTGCCAATTACTGATAATTATACAATTATTTTTATTATTGCTGCAATTGGTATAACAATTAGTCATTATGCCCTTATACTTATTAGTCAAGCTGAAGACACTCCAGCTGATAAAAAAATGAATCTATATACGCCTGCTGTAAAATGGGGTCTTAAAAAGACATTGAAAATTTCATATATGGCTAATTTTATCGGATCAGTTATAATTACGGTTTCTCTTATGATAATGTTTCTTACAATAAATTACTGGCTAATAATATTGACACCTTTAATTATTGTTGGACGTTATTTTTCAATTATTGAAGTTTATAGACTATTTAAAAAATCTCTAAGATTATATGATGAAGATATTATTTTAATAGAAATTAGAAAGAAAATGACTGTATATCCTAGTTGGCATGCATATGGATTAACTGGAGTTACTATCAGTAGTTTTTTTATTCTTATTGTTAAAACTATGGGATGGATTTCACCTCTAATATTGATTTAATAACTTATAATAAATTAATTTTTTTATATATAATACAAAGGGTAGATTTTTTGTAATAACTAAATATATTAGTGTTTTTAATGCATATTTTTATCATGAAAAATTGAGTTTTATCAGTGTATTTTTAATCAACGAATTTGTCAAATTAAGGCAATTAATTAAAGAATATGTTTATCAGATAGCTTCAAAACAAAGTTTTTTGTATTGAATGTGAATAAAAAGTGGTATTAAACTTTACTTTTAGATAAATTCCCTTCCCCAGCATATATTAAACTTTTAGTTAAATGCTAGCAGGCTAGCGGACAGCTTAAATAATTAATTATAATCATCAATCAATAATACAATAAATGTAAAATTTTATAAGATATCTTTTGTTAGTAATATATAGGTGTAGGAGGATTATTTTTGATTATTGAATTGATGTTATCAGGTTTTTTTTTCTGTTTATTTTAATTTTAAATCTTGTAATGGGTGCATTTGGTTATTTAATGGAAAAAGATATTTATGATCCAGATATTGATCTGAAAAAGATTAATAAAAATCCAAAAAAATTTCAAATTGGAATCACCTTAGCTCTTATAGAACATGGTTGTGTTATCGCGCTAACTATGTTGTTGTTTATTACTTTTAGCTCATATAACATATATCTTGGTATTATTTGGGGTATTTTTCGAACTGGTGAAGGTTTAATTCAATTCTATAATGAACCATTTTACTGGAAACTCATCAACATTGCTAAAAGATACTATTCTGCTAGTGATGCTGAAAAAAAATCATTAAGTGATTCAGCTTATAGAATTTTCAAAGGAAAAGACACTAGATTCAAATATGCAATGCTATGTTGGTCAGTTGGTACTCTTGCCTTTTCAATAGTATTAGTTATTTCTGATTTTGTACCACAGATTATTGGATGGATAGGAATTATTGCTAGTATTATTGTTGGTTTTGGTACTGGATTAAAACTTATAAAACCTAAAGTTAAATATACAGAAATTGGCGCTTTATCAGCAATTTTATTTGAAATAATCATTGGAGGATGGTTATTATTTTCTCAAATAATTTAGTATTTCTTGATTAACATGTTATAATGCTACAAAATAATTATTAGTATAATTAAAAAGAAAGAAGGTAAAATAGGTTAGAATGAGTTTTATGCTTTACCAAAGAATGCTTTTATTTGAGGTCTTGTAAGATAATATATGATTATTAGAGGTATTATTATACCAATTATTGATCCAATGAGAGTATCTAAGGTTCTATCAATTATTGGATTGATAAGCTCTCCAATTATACTTAGTATAGCTATTATTATCCCTAAGGTCCATGCCAAACCAATTCCCTTCAAATATCCATATCCAAGTCCAAATCCAATGAGTGCAATAATCAGAAAAATTACACCAATAGAATTGAAAAATATACCTGCATTATCTACAAACCAGCTTGGAACTTCTTCTCCAATTGCTTCCTTTACTTCATCTATTCCAGATAGAGCTCCAACTAGAAACATACCCATAGCTGCTATTAATAAGACAATTGCTACAATTATTTGTAAAATAGCAAGTATTGTTACTCCCGTAGGTCTTTTTTTCTCATTATCCATTTTTTTCACCTTTCCTTGGTTAATGAAATTATAATTCTTTAATAAAGATGTTCTTTTTTTAAAGCAAAAATCATTTATCTATATAACAAATCACTAATTTAAATGGTGAAATCTATTAAATTTATACCTGATTATGGAGAAACTACTGATCCAAAAGTAAGAAAAAAGTATGGATATCTAGAAGCAATAATGAGCATTATTGGAAATATTTTATTATTTTTACTAAAATTGATTCTTGGTCTTTTTATTAATAGTATAGCTTTAATAGCCGATGGGTTTCATTCATTATCAGATACTGCATCATCTGGTGTTGTTATATTTGGTTTTAGAATAGCAGCAAAAGAACCTGATAAAGAACATCCTTATGGTCATGGCAGAGCAGAATATATTGCAACCTTGATAATTTCGATATTATTAATTATTGTTGGATTAGGTTTTATTCAACAATCTATAGAACGAATATTTAGAGGAGAAACATTAATTAAGGAAGAATTTGCAATTCCAATAAGCATTATTGTTATTATTACTATTTTAGTAAAAGAAATTATGGCAAGATATGCAAATTCTATTGCTAAAAAAATAAATAGTGATGTTTTAAAAGCCGAATCATGGCATCACAGAAGTGATGCTATATCATCTATTGGTGTTGTAATAGGTATTTTAGGATCTAGATTTGGTTTTCCTTTTCTTGATCCTATATTTGGTTTAATTGTTTCAGTAATTATAATATATGTTGGTGTAAACCTATTTAGGGAATCATCAAATTTTCTAATTGGTAAAGCTCCAGATATAAAAATTATTAATCAAATCAAAGATATAACGAAAAAAATGGATAATGTTAAAGGAATACATGATGTATCTCTTCATGATTATGGAGCTAATAAAATCTTAACAGTACATGTGGAAATAGATAGTAATTTACAGCTTGATGAAGCACATAGAATTGCTGATAATTTATCAGAAAAAATCAAAAATCAAACTAAATATTCTACTATTATTCATTTAGATCCAACATGCATCCAACCTAAAAACTCAATGAATTTGTTAGAAAAAAGAAATATTATTAATATTATTTTAGAAAAACAAAAAGAAATCAAATCATACCATAAGGTAAGTATTATTCAATCAGATGTAAAAGATAAAATAAATATGCATATTGTTGTTGATAAGAGTATGCCTGTTAAAGAATCCCATGAACTCTGCCATGCAATAAATTCACTTCTTAAAAAGCAATATGGATCATGTGAAGTGGATATACATTTTGAACCCTGTATTGACAATTGTAAAATATGTACACTATCATGTAAAAAAAGGAGTAATTAAAGACTTAATTAAAAAAAAAAGAGATTTTGGGTATTTTTATATTTGTAGAAACCTTTGAAACAGCTTATTTAATATTGGATAGTTTACGTATCCAAAAAATGATATGTAAATTGCTTTGTTTTTAAATTTTTGTGTAACCCAATCGCTTTGAACTCCATATTCATCTTCAGTTATCACACTTTCTGTACCTTTTCTACTATCACAATTAATTCTTTGTTCTGTACCACTAGCAACAAGACTAGTCCATTGATCAACAATAAAATCATTATTCCAATCAACACCATATCTAATCTGATAATCATCTGGATCAGTAGCAGTAACTATAAGTTCATCAATATTACTATCATATGAACATGTTGGTTTGTTTGGTAGCTATAAGTGCATTAGGTATTTAAAAAAAAATCAACAGATTTGATTTTGTTAATATATTCTCTTCTATATTAGGATCCTTAAAATTATAATATATCATTTCAATTAATTTTTAAAATTCTATCTTCATAATCAAGAAAACAAAAACATACAACTCATTATAACATAAAAATTATTAATAATAAAATTTTACTAAAGATTATAAAATGGATGAAAATACAATCAATAAAATTTCAAATATTTCAGAAACACTTCTCATACCACTATATTCACGTGCCATTGAATCAAAAACAGAAAACCCAATAATTGTTGATAAAAAAGCAATAGAAATTACAAATAAACTAAACAAAATATTTGAAAAATCAAACTCATTACTCTATCAAAATCTTGCAAGAGGAAAACCCCGAAAAAGAAACTCAAAAAAATTAAATGTAGCACTAGCACTAAGAACAAGAAAATTTGATAGATATTGCTATTCCTTTTTAAAAGAAAATCCTAATGGAACAATAGTTGAACTCGGTTGTGGTTTAAGTACAAGATGCTCCAGAATAAAAAATAATACAGTTACATGGTATGATCTAGATTTTCCAGAAATAATCCGAATTAGAAAAGAATTTTTCAATAACTCTGAAAAATATCATTTTATTGCATCTTCAGTCCTAGATTTTAAATGGATGGAACAAATAAAAGAAAAAAACAATAAAATCCTATTTATCGCAGAAGGTTTATTAATGTATCTTCAAGAAAAAGATGTAAAAAATCTAATAATAAACCTACAAAAATCTTTCCAAGGCTGTTATCTAGCATGCGAAGTTGTAAATTCTTATCTTGTAAAAATACTGAAAAGAAAAATATGGCGGAAAAAATTCCAAAGAGACTATGGTTTTGGAGAAGATACTTCTTTTTATTTTGGAATAAAAGATAGTAAAGATTTTGAAAAATGGAATCAAGGTATTACATTTCTTGAGGATTGGACTTATTTTGATGATAAGGAAAAAAAGATGGGATGGATGAATTTACTTGGAAAATCTAAAAAACTTAGTAAAACACAATGGATTGTATTTTATGAATTGAGATAGTATCGAGATTTAAGTATTATCTTAAAAATTGTATTAATGAAATATATTATGTATTATCAATTTTGAAGAGAATATATTTTATTTGAGAATTATATTTTTTGACAGCCTTTACAGTAGTATATACTCCCACCCATATAGCTCCCTTTTTCAATTATTGAATCACATAGACTACATTTTTTACCTACTGTATTTTTACTTACTTTAGTTTTGTATCGACCTAGATTTGAGTAAAGATCTTTTTCAGTATCTCTCCCATTTTTTTCTACCATTTCTTTTAAAGTATTTTTTAAGGAATTTAAAAGATCATGTTTTTGTTCTTCGGATAGATTTCCTAATTTTTGTTTTGGATGAATTTTTGAATTATATAATATATCTTGTAATACACCGTTTCCTAGTCCGGGTATTCTTTGTTCTGTTGCAAGAAATGCCTTTACACTTAATTTCTGGATATCTTCTTTTGACATTAATTTTTCAAAATATTTTTCATCAAAACTTTTTGATAATGGTGAGGGTTTTTCCTTTGCAGCTAAATAATATTTATTATCTAATGTGTTTTTAATAAAACATCCAACTCCACCATACATACGAATAAAAGCACAAAGATATGTCCCATCAGTAAACTCAATTAAAAGCTGATGTTTATCTGGTACATCTAAACTATCTTTTAAAAAACGAAGATTAACTCCTTCATGAAATAAAATTTTTATATTATCAACAGAAATTTCAATATAACCTCCAAATGAATTGGCTTCACTTATGGTTTTATTTTTTAACATTTTTTCATAATTTTCAAGATCTCCATAAAACCATGTAAATTTATGAGTTGTTTGCCCAGCAATTACTTTGGAAATAGTTTTTCCTTTTATAGTTTCATTTAATTGTTTTGCATAATTCGTTGCTTCAGGAATCTCTATCATTATACTATAACCTCATATTATTTGATATATTTTTGATACTAAAATTTTTTTTTAATTAAATTATTAATTGAAAATCTAATAAATAATCCAATTATATAGGTGGAATTAAAAGTTGATCAAATGATTTATATAAAAATTATGAAAAATCTTATAATAGGATTATTTTTTTTAATATTAATTTTTTTTTTAGTGGATGTATCTCAAATCCAGAAAGTGATCCTGTTCCCAAAGCACAAATTCTTGAAGATATATCTATTGAAGAAGCATATAATTTAATCCAAAATAATACTGAAAATCATAATTTTATCATTTTAGATATTCGAACTCAAGAAGAATATGAAAGCGGACATATACAAAATTCCATAATGATTGATTATCACACAGATAACTTTAAAAATGAAATTGACAAACTTAATAAAAACAAAACCTATCTAATCTACTGTTGAACTGGTAGGTGTACAGATTTAATTTTAGATATAATGGAGGAACTTGGTTTTATTGAGGTTTATAATATGTTAGGTGAAATTACTCAATGGCAAGCTAAGGGATATCCTATTGCTTAAATTTACAATATTTCTTATTAAAAATTTAATGTAATATTTAAATAAGATATGATAAATACATTTTCTTATTATAAGAGGAGAGGAGATAATATGAAAAGAAAATTTATATTATATATTATAACAGCAGGATTACTAATATCTTCTATCGCATTATCTGGATGTGTAGAAGAACCAGAAAATAAAATAATTGTAGGGACATCAGCTGATTATCCACCTTTTGAATATGTAGAAAATGGTAAAATTGTCGGTTTTGATATAGAATTAATAACTACATTACTTGAAAACTTAGGTTATACTATTGAAGTTCAAGATATAGGATTCGATTCATTAGTTCCATCATTAAAAAGCGGTAAAATTGATGTAATAGCAGCAGGTATGACTATAACCCCATTGCGTTTGCAGGAAATCGATATGACAGATTCATATTTTAACTCAGATCAATCAATACTAGTACAAGCTGATTCAGATTTTAATATAGAAGAAGATAAAGATTTATCAAATCTAATAATAGGTGCCCAAACTGGAACAACAGGAGAAATTTGGGTATTTGAAAATCTTATAAATATTACAAACGCAACTATGACTGATGATCAATTAAAAAGATATGATACATATATTCTTGCAGTTTTAGATCTTGATAATGGAAATGTAGATGCTCTTATCCTAGATAATCCAGTCGCAGAATCATTTGCCAAAGATGAAGATAGAAAGGTTGAATATGTAATTCAAACAGACGAATACTTTGGATTTGGAGTATCAAAAGGTAATGAAGAACTTCTAAACGGACTGAATGATGAACTTAAAAAGTTTATGGGAACAGAAGAATGGACGACTCTGCTAAATAAGTACTTCGAATAAAAAAATAATTAAAGTTAAAATTGAAGATGTAGTGGTTTATTGGAATTAAATATATTACTAGAATCTCTTCCTCAACTCTTTGATGGATTAAAGATAACTGTAGGATTAACAATATTAAGTTTAATACTTGGATCTATTCTTGGCATCTTAATGGCATTTGGTCGTGTTTATGGAATTAAACCACTAGCCTTTTTTATTTTAATTTATGAAAAAACATTGAGAGGTATACCTCTTCTAGTTATTTTTTTCATTATTTATTTTGGATTATCTCAAATTGGAATAAATCTAGATCCATTTACATCAGCAGTTATAGGTTTAGGTCTAAGAAGTACAGCATATCAAGTGCAAATATATCGAAGTGCAATAAATTCAATACCTGAGGGACAAATGATAGCAGCAAGATCAGTAGGAATGTCAAAAATTAAAGCAATAAGATATATAATTCTACCACAAGTACTTAGATTATCTATACCTGGATGGTCAAATGAATTAACAATAGTACTAAAAGATACATCAATAGCATTTGGTATTGGTGTTGTAGATTTAATGAGACAAGGGAGGTATATTTATTCTGTCAATCATGAATTGGTATTGGAAATACTTTTGATAATCGCTCTAATCTATTTTGTATTGGTATTTTCAATAAATAAAGGATTAAATTATTTAGAGAAAAAATTTAAAATGACAGGATTAGACCTTGAAATAGAGAGATAAAAAAAAATAATGAAGGATGAAAAATCATGCATTTGCTGAAAGTAGAAGACTTACATAAAACCTATGGAAAAACACGTGTACTAGCAGGTATATCCTTTACAATGGAGAAAGGAGAAACAAAAGTAATTATAGGGCCAAGTGGAACAGGAAAAAGCACATTATTAAGATGCATTAATCAATTAAGTCCACCCGACAGAGGTAAAGTATGGCTTGAAGGAGTTGAAGTAACAGATAAAAAAACAGATATTAATATTATACGCCAAAAGATTGGTTTTGTATTCCAAGAATTTAATCTTTTTAATCATTTAACTGCAGTAAAAAATGTTAGTATAGCTCTTGAAAAAGTAAAAAAAATGGAAAAAGGAGATGCATATAAAGAAGCAATGAAAGAATTAAAAAAGGTAGGATTAAAAGATCAAGCAAATCAATATCCATCGCAACTAAGCGGTGGACAAAAACAAAGAGTTGGAATTGCCAGAGCACTTGCAATGAATCCGGTAATAATACTATTTGATGAACCAACTTCAGCACTTGACCCAGAACTCATTGGTGATGTGCTTGAGGTAATGAAATCTCTTGCGGGGGAAGTTAGTATGCTAGTTGTCACTCATGAGATGGGTTTTGCTCGAAATGTTGCTGATGAAATTATTTTTATGGAAAATGGAGTAATTGCTGAACAAGGTACACCTAATAAAATGTTTAAAAACCCTGAGAAAAAAAGAACAAAGGAATTCCTAGGTAAAATATCAAGTCTATATGGAGATAAATAAAGGAGGAATAAAAATCTGTCAGATTTTATTAGTTTTTTAATAGAATCACTCCCTAACCTTCTTGATGGACTATATATAACATTAATATTAACGTTTATTTCACTAGCATTAGGCTTTATATTAGGATTAATTTTAGCTATTGGAAAAGTATATGGAAAAACAATAATATCAGGAATTTGCTCCGGATATATTGAAATTATTAGAGGTACGCCTCTTCTTGTACAACTATTTATTATCTATTTTGGACTTCCACAAGTTGGAGTAAGTTTAGAACCTCTAACTGCAGCATTAATAGGATTTACTTTGAATAGTGGAGCCTATCAAGCTGAATATCTACGTGGGTCTATTCAATCTATTGAATCTGGTCAGATGGTTGCAGCAAGATCACTTGGCATGACAAAATTAAAAGCAATAGGCAATGTCATTCTTCCTCAGGCTTTAAGAATATCAATTCCTGCTTGGTCAAATGAACTCATTTATCTAATAAAATATACTAGTATAGCATATATCATTCTAGTCAGAGAATTAACAGCTGAAGGTAAATTTATTGCAGTTCAAACTTACAGATTTTTAGAAATATTTGCAATAATTGCAATAATATATCTTGTGTTAACAATTATATCCACTGAAATTATTGATAGAATTGAGAAAAAAATTAGTATACCCGGTATTGGAACAATAAAAAGAATAGAACATTAAATTATATATGAATAAATTTTTTAGAAACAGTATTTGAAAAATTCAAGACACACCCAAAAGAGTTTATTTTATAGAAATCAATGGGCTCGGCAGCATTAACAAGTTCATATGCAGTAAAAAGTTTATATTGTTAGCGAAAAATTAATCTAAATATTTAGAAGTTGTAATCTATCGCACTAAAACCATTATTTTCTTTATTTTTTTGTTTGCAGTTATCTTTTATTTTTTCTTATCATTAATTGTTACATTAATAACTTAATATTTCTAGGCAATACTGAAAGATATTCATCCATATTTATCCTTTTTAATTTATTATTCAGTTTTATAGGTAAACCATTATTTTTTAAACCTACAATTATAGCCTCTGATTCTTTCTCAGAAAATGATAATATTTCTACCTTGTCATTTTTATATTTTTTATTAATTGGACAAACATTTTGACATACCATACAACCAACTAAAGCATTATGAGATTTAATATCTAGCCAATCTGGAAAATTATTTAAGTTTTCATTAAAATATGTTAAACAATGCTCAGCTTTTATAACAAATTTGTCTTCTCTTATACAATTATTTGGACATGCATTTATACAGAGAGAACAATTTCTACATTCTTCCATTATACTTTTTTTATCCCAATCATCTATATCTAATGGAAAATCAATGTAATATGATTCTAATCGATTAAAACTACCCATCCCCTCTACATAACTTATATTATTTCTACCATATTTTGCTAAACCACTTTTTACAGCAATAAGCTTTTTTGGTAGATATGCATAATTTATTTTTTTACAATCCTTAAAGATATTTAATAAAATTTTGTATAATCTATCTTGATTTGCCTTGTATATATATGTTGGAGGAATAATAAAATCAAATTTTTTTTTTCTTATTTTAAAGTTAACAATAGAGATTTTTTGTGGAATAGCAACGATAATTACATATCTTTCATTTAAAACATTTTTAGGAATATTAAATTGGAAATACTTTGAAACATAATTATATATTGTTTTAGTAATTTTTTCATCAATATACAATTGTTTAATTTCTTGCTCAATTTCAGGAATATGTTTAGCAGAAAAAATTTTAAATTTAAAATTAAGTTTGAATAAATAATCTTTAAGATATTTTATATCATCCTTCAATTAATCAGATAATAAATAATTTTTTATAATATAATACTTATCTAAAGAATTTTTTAATTTTAAGTTGTCTACCAGCGTTTAATTAAACGTTAAAAATTTATTTTCAAAATTTTCTCTTAACTTTCATTTATTAAATTCAAATAATCCATCTGACAAACTCTCTCCTTAAAATTGGTATGGATACATCAGGAAATAATCTTCTCATTAGAAGTAATAATTTTATATTTTTTATATAAAAATCTTTAATCTAACATGTTTTTTCCTATTGAATTTCATGGGCCCGGCAGGATTTGAACCTGCGACCAACTGGTTATGAGCCAGTCGCTCCACCAGTCTAAGCTACGAGCCCTTAAAAAACAAGGGCATAATACAACTTCTACTACTTAAAATTTAAAGGTAATTTAAAATCTTTTTTTTCATGATAAAATTAATTAATAAGTCGGTGTTAAAGTTTAACTCAGTGTATGTTTGAGCTTAAAACACTTTCAAAATATCCTTTCTTAAATGATGCCAAAACTTATGTGACAAATAACAAATTATCTGTAAAAGAAATACTTAATGATCCACTTTATGAAAGAGCACGTGCAATTGGTATAGAACGGCTTGATAATGCATTTAAAAATCGTGATGTTGGAAATCGAACCCTAGTTACAGATTCAGATTGCATTATGGAATTATTATCTTATCCTATAGCCCGTATGATTGTAGTATGTATAGGTGATAACTATTTTAAAAGACGTTATGCTCTTGGAGAAGCAATACATACCTATAAAAATCTTTTAAATGAATCAACAGATT
This sequence comes from Thermoplasmatota archaeon, assembly GCA_041550515.1. Classification (GTDB taxonomy): domain Archaea; phylum Thermoplasmatota; class E2; order DHVEG-1; family DHVEG-1; genus PFL35. Next base: position 28,017 of record JBFEOQ010000016.1, read on the forward strand.
TTTTACTTAATATATCAAAAGAATTTGATATAACTGTAAAAAGTGATAAAGATAAAAATCAGATAAAAATATTCTTTGTAGAGTATCTTAAACATGCACCAACAAGATATAAAGAATGGAAAATGGTAAATAGAACCCTTGAAAAAGGATACATATCAATTACTCATAAAGATCTAACAAGGATAATTCAAGAAGCATTAAGGGCAAGGATAAACCATGAACTAGATATTAGAGACTGTGATAATAACATATACCGCATTTTTAAAGAAGATGTTAATCGTATTAAGAGCATAGTTCTTACACATAAAAGAAAAATTGAAGCAGTGCCAATTGGAAAATTAGATATAAATAAATTACCACCATGTATGAAAGATATACTTGCAGCTATACAAGCAGGAGAAAATGTTCCACATATGGGTCGTTTTGCACTTGTATCATTTTTAAATTCATTAAAATTAGGTTTAAATGATATAATTAAACTTTTTAGTTCAGCACCAGATTTTGAAGAAGAAAAATCCCGATATCAAATTGAACATATCACAGGTCATATTTCTTCTACATCCTACAAATCCCCAGGTTGTGACAAAATGAGAACCTATGGTATATGTCCTATCGATAAAACAGATGAAATATGTAAAAGAAAAAGACATCCATATAGCTATTATAAAGAAAAATGGTATGAGGAGAAAAAAAATAAATGAAGCATTTTATAACGTTTGAAGGAATTGATGGATCAGGTAAATCAACTGTATCCAAACTAGTTTATCAAAAATTAAAAAATAAAGGATATGATGTAATCTTAACATTTGAACCAACAAATTCATGGCTTGGAAAAATAGTTATAAAAAACATCAAAACAAAATCTGATCCTTTTGAAACATCTTTTGTATTTATTGCAGATAGAATCGAACACTGTAAAAAAATTAAAAAATGGTTAGACCAAAATAAAATTGTTCTATGCGATCGCTATGCAGAATCAACCTATGCATACCAAGCAGCTCAAATGCAAAATATAATAGATAACCCAATTAAATGGCTTAAACAACTATCTAAAAACCATATTATAAAACCTGATAGAATATTTCTCTTTTTAATAAAACCAAAAGACGCACTAGCACGTATAAAACAAAGAGGTGAACTTATCCCCTTTGAAAAAATAGATTTTCTTACGAAAGTCCATAAAAACTATCTAAATCTTGCTAGAGGTAAACATTTTTTAAAACTTGACGCGACAAAAAAAATAGATGAACTTGTAAAAATCTGTATTGAAGATATACAAAAATAAAATATTGTTTTATACAATTTAGTTTTCAATTCAAATAATTTTAAATAAATCCTCAGGTGTATCAATAAAAAAATCAGGTGAAACAACTTTTAATTGCTTTTTATTATGCCAACCCCAACCAACAGCAGCTGTTTTAACACCAGATTTTATACCTTCTAAAATATCCCCTTTTGTATCTCCAATATAAAAATACTTACAGTTAGGATTAATCTTTTTAATTTGAAGAATTTTCTCAATTTTACTCTCACCTTTATCTAAACCATAAATTTCTTTGAAAAAACCAAATAATTTTTGTGATTTTAAATAATTTTCAACAACATGAGTATCATTTGATGTAACAATATAAAGAAAATTTTTTTTTGAAAGTACCTTTAAAACATCATATATCCCATTGAAAGGCTTCAATTTATCTTGATTTTTTATTAACGCCATTCTCATTCTATAAATAATTCGTAAAATTTCCTCTTTTGCCATACCCATTTCATACATACCATCATACATATTTTTTTCAAAAATCTTTAAAAAATCATCCTTAGTTTCAATATTATTCCATCCTTCTTCTTTACAAGCATTTATAAAATTAGTCATAAAAATCTGAAAAGAATCAACAATTACACCATCGTAATCAAAAATTAAAACATTTTTCATTTTAAGCTGATGGAAAATAAAAAACTGTATTAAAAAATTTTTTATTAATAATCCTTAAATAAACACATATGATTAATAAAAAATGTGAGTTAATGGATCGGGTCGGAAAATATCATGTTAAAAAATTCACTAAATACAGAAGAAATATAGAAATAATAACAAAAGAAGGATGGCTTAAAAGAAGTACACATTCAGTTTTAGAAATAGATGTAACTGAAGCTAGAAAAATAATTAAAAAACATAAAGAAAAAACTGGTAAAAAAATTTCTTTTACGGCTTGGGTTATAAAATGTATTGCCCAAACATTAAATGAACATAAAGATTTTAATGCTTACAGACATGGTAAAAAAAAGATAATTGTTTTTGATGATATTGATATAGCCCTACCTATTGAAAAAATAGTTAAAGATGAAGCAAGACCAAGAGTTTATCTAATAAGAAAAGCAAATGAAAAAAGCATAAACGATATCTCAAATGAAATACGCATGGTACAAAAAGAAAATGCATCTGAAAAAACACAAATCCTTGGTCAGAAAATGACTAGATTTGAAAATTTTGCTCTCAATGCACCTGTTTTTCTACAAAAATTTTTGTTATTGATTACTAGAAAAAATGCTTTTTTAAAAAAGAAATATATGGGTTCAACTGGTGTAACAGCTATTGGTATGAAAGGATATTTTCCAGGATGGGTTATACCTTTAGGTGGTACTGCATCGACTCTATTTGTAGTCGGAGGCATAATAAAAAAACCAGGTGTAATAGATGATAAAATTTCTATTAGAGAATATATCCATCTTACTATTACTACAGACCACGATATTGTAGATGGTGGACCACTTGTTCGTTTCGTAGAAAGATTAAATAGTTTAATGGAAAAAGGCTATGGATTAGATAATTTATAAAACGATGTTATTTTTTAATTTGAATTTTTAAATTAACAAAAAATTATAAAGTTATCTATAGAACTTTAATTAAAATAATATCTCTTTATTAGCTTCTTAATTGCTTCAGCAAATCTCGTTCATCTTCTGAAAGATATTTCATTTCCAATTCAATATTTTTCAAATTCATATACATAAATATCCTCATATTTGGCAGAAAAGCCAGAAGGAGGAGGGTTGGGATGCACCCTTTCTGGCGATTTCCCCCATATTAGTCGTCTTAACATTAGTATATTCTGATATCTTGTTTATAAATAAATAATTGGGGTTATTGAAAGTATTTATTTACAAAAATTATATGAAAAAATAAACTCTCAAAATCCCTCTATTATAATATATCTTTATGTTACAAAATTATATTGCTAATCTCTACTTAAATCTCACCCAGTATTATATGCAACAATATCAAATAAAATTAGATTAAATACAACAA
>JBFEOQ010000017.1:0-27812 GCA_041550515.1 Thermoplasmatota archaeon
AAAAAAATTTTAAATACAATATTAAATTATTTAATTTTTGGAGGTATATATGAAAAAAACAAAAGTTGTTATAATATGTTTTATCCTGTTATTGATTTGTATAATGCCAGTAACTAATTCAAATAAAACATTAAATGAATTTGAAAAAAATGATTTACCATTTGATGTTCGTTTAGATATTAGAATTACAACTAAGAATAATCGAACATTACCAATACATTCACATGTTGGATTATTACCAAATATAATATTCAAATACATTGATATTTTATCATTTTCAATATATGAAGATTCAGAAAATCCAGAATACCTTTATGCAACTATGAAGATTAGAGATTTTCAATTTTCTGAATATAGAACATGTTATACATTATACTGGAAATACAAAGGAATTGAATATTATGCTGGTACCAATATACATTCTTTAGGTGATTTTATTAGTCCAATATGTGGGTATTTTGAAGATTGCTATATTGATTACCAGGATTATGATATTCAAGGTGAAATTCAAGAAGAAGAAAATATAATATCTTGGATAATTCCAAAAGAATATATTGGTAATCCATCGATTGGGGAAGCATTAACAGATATTCATGCAGCATCATATTTGATATATCAAAAAGATTGTCATACACTTCCAAGATTAAGACTTGCAAGTGATCGAGTTGCACCAATTTATGGTGACGGTTATACATATACTTTGCAAGTTTAAAAAAAGAATAAAAATATTATTTCTCTTTTTTTTATATTTTCCATATGATATTTTTTTAATCATATTTACAAGATTTTATTTATTTGAACAAAAAACAGTTTTTAACATTAAATATGGGCGCAATGTTCATTTCTATGAAAGAATATTTTATATAAAAAAAATGTAATCTTAACTTAAAAAGAGGTAAAAAAATATGAAAATAAAAATAATTGGAATTGTAATTTGTATGTTGTTTGCCACCAGCGGACTCGCCTCAGCAAATATCAATTTAGAAAGTTTTTCAGAGACAAATGAAGAATTATTATTCAGCAAATATTTTTATATTGCAAAAATGGAACTATTAGACCCTGAAGAAAACAATTTAGATTTTGAGATTATCTCATTTGCAATAATAATAGGTAATGGTGAAATAAACAAATATGAAGCTGGAGAAATGATACGATTACATGGACCATTGTTTGGTATAACCATTAATAATTTCCATATTGGAATTATATCTGATTGGTCAATAATTGGATAATTTTTATCTTTTTTATTTTTCTTTTATATCCTTTTACACCAGCTAATTATCAACAAAATATGTCTAAAATAATTTCACATTTATAGCCAGTTTTGGGAAGAAAATATATAAATTATGTTGTTAACAAATTAACGATAAATGCAATTAATTTTGCAAGAAGTACTGCCGGTGCTGTTATAATTCTTACAATAAATGCAAGTAAGGGTCCAAAAATTATTCCAAGAATTGTTCCAATAATTGAAAATATTAATCCAATGAGAATACCAAATATTGTTCGAAAACATGTTGGTAGAGATGGATTATGAAGAATTGATATTTTTAGCTCTGATAATTGATTTGACAACTCTTTTATTTCATTTTTGAATATTACATCTTCTGAATATATCTCAAAAGTTCCGAAAGTTTGTTGAATTTTTTCTATAAAATTATTGATATTATCTAATTGAGATTCCAATAAATCTCTATTATAATCATTTACAGTTTTATATTCAATAGATGATGCAGTATTAACAAGCATAATCATACATATCGAAAATAATGTTCCAAACAAGATTATCTTTTTCATAATATAATAAAATATAAAACCATATATAAAGCCTTACCAAAAAAATTTGAACAAATGATTAAAAATGATATTTAAATTTATAGCATTATTCATTTGCATATTATTATACAATATCATAACATTCTGAAACAGGATTCCAGTCAAAATTCAAAGGATAAAAATATACTAAATATGGTAAAAAATCTAAAGCATTTATCTTATTTCCAATCCAATTATCCCAATAATTTTGATTCCATTCACATTTTACTGCATATGATTCAGCATTTCTTCCATTATCTATAAAATTGTTTGAGGTAAATGAGTTGTGATTATCTTTTTGGATATGATAAATATTAACACCTATATTTTTATTGCAAAGGATCTCATTGAAGTATATTTCATTATAATGACTATTAAAAGATATTGAAATTCCAACAATATTTTGAAAAATAATATTATTTGAAATATCTGAATAACCTACTCCATCTATTCCTATACCTACAAAACCATGTTGTATTTTAAATCCTGATATTTTGACATTATTTGCATCTATACTTATAGTATCATAAATGTTATCTCCATCTATAATCGTATTCTTATTATTTTCACCTATTAGATTTATTGCTTTGTTAATATTTAGATTTTCATGATAAAAACCACTATAAACATAAATTGTATCGCCATCATTTGAGTTATTTATTGCATCTTGTATTTTTGTATAGTCAGCCCCACCATCATCATCCACATAAATTGTAATATTAGTTTTTTCAGATTTTACATATATTGACATTATATTTGTTAGTAGGGTTAGTACTACTAGAATTATTAATAATCTAATCTTCATTATCTCTTCACCATATACTTTTTTTAATCCAGAATCAAATTTTTTCGATTATATAAAGGAAGTTTACCTTTGCTGTTGCTCCCATTGGTTTAAAGGTTGGTTTTACATTTGGAATTACCGCTACAACTTCCCCCCTTAAACTGTTTAAAAACTGCTTTAATTTATCCTGGTCTTTTTCCATATTAATATCTAATCTATGTATTTCATATCTCATATATTTTAACCATATCTTATCTTGTATATTAATAATTGTATTTGTTTTTTTGAACGATATAAAACCTATAAGTAATTATTGTAACATTCTGTAGTATTATTATTTGGTGCTAATGATATGGTTTGGAAATTCTCACTAAAATGATTATTTCTTTTTTTCTTCTAACCAATCTAATATATCTTTACAAACAAGTGGAATATTTCCTATCTGACAATGATTATGAGCATTAGTTTCTTTATCATATATTATTCCTTTAACTGATTTCGCATTTACAAGTTCCCTGATTAGCATTTTATGCATTTTTATAGGCACTAAATGATCATTTCTTCCTGATACAACTAGTACATCTTGAGTTATTTTTTCAGGCTGTGCATTTTCTTTTGTCATTTTAAAAATGTTCATCATCGCATCGAGAGGATCTTCGATTTTTGTAATAAATTTTGAGTTAGATACAAACCAATTATGATGTTCATCTTTTTTCATTTTCTTTACAAGTGCTTTTGTTGTAAATTTCCTTCTTTTTAAAAAAATCTTAAGTAATCCTCGTGAGAGGGATCCAGGTATTTTCCAATAATCAACAGCGCCACCTGAGGTAATAACTTTAGTAATTCTTGAATCTAATGCAGCTGCTCTAAGACATAGATGTCCACCCATTGATATACCATAAATTGTTATATCATTTAATTTGAAAAAATCAAGAATTGCTTTTACCGGCTTATCCCATTTTTCATCCCAACCAAGATCATATTTTCTTCTTGTACCACCTTGACCTGGTCCTTCAAATGCAATAACTTCATATCCATTATCTGAAAATATTTTCATAGGATAGTAGAATTCTTCGATTATTGAATCAAAACCACCATGTATAATTATCGTTCCTTTTTTAGTACCTATTTTCACTGGAACTTTAAATGCATGTAAAAAAGAATCTTTATACGGAATTTTAAATCTTTCAATGTCATCTTTTTCAAAAATCTTATAGAAAAGATCTATGAATTTATCATAGAATTTAATTTTATCAGGATCATCTTGATTAACGTAGAATTCTGCTCCTCGATAATAGATTGCTGCATTTTCAAGTCTTCCTTCTGTTTCAGCTTTTTGGGCGAGATCTAACATAACTGGTTTCCAATCAGAAAAATTATTGATTCGTTCTCCAACTTCCTTCATATCTTCAAAACGGGCAAATCCAAAACTATGCCAACGATTTAATTGAAAGTTATAGATTTGTTTTTTATGAAAAGTAAAATAGCCAACTGGTAAATCGATCGATGAGCTTTTTATCATGTTCCCTCCATTAACTTCTTTAAATTCTCCCCTTCCTCTCCAACATGTCTATTATGCTCTTTAATTAAATTGTTCATGCTTTTTTTAAACAATTTCTTTAAAAGATATCCTGCTCTTATAATAGAGATTGCTGTAAAGGTTGTTTGTTTTCCCTTTGGTTCAATAAGCCAAATAATCTCAGGTGAAATCAATGATACTGGATATTTAAAACCAAACACAACTTTTTTATTTGGTATAATTTCTTTTATAAATCCATTATATTTTTGAACTTTTCCAAATACATATTGCTCTGAATAGAAGGTTGATTCTACCTCGAAAGGTTTTCCTTTTAGCCATTTTATCACAATATGGTCTTTTGGATGCCATATCGTATAATTTTTTTCATTTTTTAAAAACTCCCAAATTTTTTCAGGGGTAGTATTAATATCAATTGAATGTTTAAGTAATAATCTTTTACATAAAGGCATATTTTTTTCCTCCTAATTTCTTAAAGGTATCCATAATAAGATCTCGTTTTGCTCCAAGCATTTTTTCTAAAATATAAAACGTTGCCAGTACCTTTCTTTTATATTCCTCAGAACCAGGTTTTATATGATAAATACCCTGCAAAACCATTGCAGACACGCCAATAAACGCTTTTGCCGTTTCCTCAGGATAGTCCGTAAAAAATATCTTTTCTTCAATACCTTGAGTGATAATCTTAGTTAATGGTTTAACTGTTTTTTTTGGGATTTGTCTTTCAAGTTTTAAATGCAGATGTGCATTTCTTTCTTCATGAATATATTGCATGATACTGAGTTTATCGTCTCTAAATGCAGATGAAAACAGAAAATACTTGACCAATTTTTCAACAGCATCTGGTCCTTGTTCATTAGCAATAGAATCTAATCCTCCCACTGATTGGGTTATGTATTTCTCGATAATGGCATCAAGAATTTCTTCTTTTGTTTTAAAATAGTAATAAAAGGTTCCTTGTGCAACTTTAGCTTTTTTTACAATTTCCGATACTGCAGTTTTTTCGAATCCTTTTTTTATGAATAATTGTTCAGCAATTTCTATTAAATCGTTTCTTCTTTCTTCAGGATTTTTTGTTATTCTAATATTTTAATCCTCCATATGACTGACTGTCAGTCAATAATATGTAGTTAATAATATTTATAATTTTCCCTTAAAAGTCTTAGCCCTAAAAATCCATTATATCTCTAAAGATCAATTCTTAACCTGAAAATTCTACTTCGTAAGAAGATAATGTAACTATTTACTACTTCTACCTTCTTTTTTAGAATAATGTATGAACGCTGATATAGCAACTGAGATTAATATTACTATTATTGCAATTGCTGCTGTATTTGCTATCTGAGTTTGAACTCCATAATTAGGATCATCTTCTATTCTCTTTAAAAATATACCAAATAAAGCCCAAATTATTACAAAACTATATGCATAATCTTTTCTTTTAACAATCATTAGAATTGTGATAATTACTGCGATAATTATTACAAGCATTGTCCAAATTTGTTCACTGATTCCAAAACCATCCCAAGCAATTGTAACAAGCACTGCAGTTACATTTGCAATTGTTGCAACTGTTATCCATCCAATGTAAACACTTATTGGAACATGTACAAATAGTTTTTCTTTCAATGATAAATTAGCAACGCCAATATTTAGTCTTAGATAAATTAAAAGAAGTGAGATAAATAGTAGGATCATTAATAGTAGTGAGAGTAAAATTTGTTCATAATGCCATAAAAATATCCATATTATGTTAAACAAACTTGCAAGTATAAAAAAGTAGCTAATTCTTTCTAAGAATTGTTTTGTTGTTTTTTCTTTTTTAAATAAATCTTTTGCTAGATAAATTGCAAATAAAATGGTTAAAATATAAATAACTCCCCAAATTGTAAAAGTGATACCAGCAGGTACAAATAAATTTGGAATATTATCTGATAATTCGCCAGTATATTTACCACCAATTGGCAATATATTTGCTAAGCTATTTACAATAATGGTAAGAATAACAGCAATGATATTTCCAGTTTGCAATAGTTGTAAAATCTTATTATTCATCACTCTCCACCTTTTAAAATGTAATATCAATTTTTTTAAATAACTTGTTATTTTAACTTACTTTAAAAAAAATAAATCAGAACAAATATGACGGATTTAGAACTACTTAAAATGAGAAGCCCCACTCGAACTTTTTCAATTTTATCTTTTTTTTATAATCTAACAAAAAATAATAAAATGTTATAATTAAGAGGTTATAAATTATATCATTAATATATAATAATACTAGGCTCCAAACTCAAAAAATGTCAAAAAACTACATAATTTTTTATTTGTAAATTTTTTTGTTAGAATTTTTTGAATAATTTATACCATTTGGTTTATAGTTTATAATATAAGAATCAATCGTATTCTGAAAAGCGTTACTTGTTTTTAAGGAGGATAAATTTAATATTCTTCGTTCAATTAAAAAAACTTTTACAATATCCTCAATTTCTAATGCTTCTTGATGATTATTTATAACTCCTGCAATTTTCAATTCTCGTCACTAATTAACAATTGTTAATATACTTTAAATATTCTTTGTTTATCAGTTGTTAAAAATAATTACATAATTATTTTAATCATTTACATGAAAAAAAATTAACAATATATAATTAATCAAGTGATAGAATAAAAACAAAAAATATAACAGTACTTTCATTATTTTTTTTCTAATTTTTCTTTAATTAATAATAGTCCCCATTCAATTGCATGAGATCAAAATCCATCCGATAAAAAAAGTAGACCCTGATGGACTATGAACATTTTTACAGGAAAAGCTCTACTCTAACTTTTGTAATATTAGCAAAGTTTGGTTTGTAAGTTATATCTCAATAAAACTTTTTCTTTATTGCCCAACACTACTAGGTATAATTGTTTAACCTTATTTTCTTTGAAGAATCATATAAAATGAATCATTTTTTTTAAATTCCTTATATCTTTGAGTTTTTAAAATATCATAATCATCCTGTACTATATTTTTTAATTCATTGATTTTATATCTTACAAATAACAATTCATCATAATTTTCAGTTTTATCTCCATACCAAAATGAGTGTAATAATATTCCTTTCGGATTAAGTAGATCTTTCTGTTTTTTTAATGATTTAAAACACTCATTTTTTATAAGATGTTGCAATACTTTATTAGAATAAATACAATCAAATTTTCTATTTATATCAAGTTTTTTTACATCAAGAAAAAATACATCTGCGCTTGGATTGATTTTTTTATATCGATTAATAAAAACCTTGGATGTATCTGTACCTGTTACCTTGTAAAACTTTTTTAGCATATCAAGATCTTTTCCAGGACCCATACCAATCTCTAAAACTGATGATCCATCTTTTAGAAAATTCCGAAGTTCATCTATCAAATCATTCCCATCATATCCTTTTGACATTTTGATATACTCGTTTACACCTTTCTCAGTATCAAAAAAACTCATAATTCCAATTGTAATATTTGTTAATATTTTAAATAATTTTTAATAAAAAAAATTGGCCAGGTTTTAACTGGCCTTTTTTAATTCCTTTATTGTTTCTTCAACACCTTTAGCTTCTTGTTCAAGCCATTTTTTGTATTCTTCAAGGTGTTCTATTTTTTCTTCTTTTGTGAAAAATTGTCTTCCACAATACATTCTAAACATCATATGTCTATCATGTGTTCCATGACACATTTTTTATCACCCATATATTGGTTTTCCGATATCGTATATACGATATTAATATATAAAACTATCGTAAAACCGATAAAAATTTATTTCCTAAAATATTAATATCGATAAACCGATACAAAATAACAATGTGTACATCCAATAATAGACATTGCAGAATGAAAGGATTCCTATCATTTCTCATACTATGGCTCATAAACAAAAAAAAGATGACAGGAGCAGAAATAACACAAGAACTAGAAAAAAGAAGAGGTCACAGACCAAGTCCTGGTACAATATATCCAGTTCTAAAATACTTAACCGAAAAAAACTTACTCAAAGTAGATAATGTTAAAAAATACTCATTAACACAAAAAGGAAAACAAGAATTAGAAATGAATCTTGACACATTTTTTGATACATTCTGCGATATTGATGAAATGAAATTACATTGTCAATGTCGTCGACATCTCTAATTACACGCACAAAACTGATTTTTATGATATATATAGACATGTTTATAAAATAATGTCATATATTTTTTTAAGGGAGATAAAAAAAAATGAAAAAAATTGCAATTCTCATAATCATAATTTTTTTATCTCAAATTGGAATTGCAAATGCAGTTAATCTAAATATTTCTGTGAACAATCAAAATAGTCTACTCATAAAAGAAAATGCTAATTTTATCATATTAACAACTATTGATCTACAAGATATAGTTCAAAGTTTTAAAATCTGGAAGGAAAATTCTGGATTCTCTGTAAAAATTATAACTATCCAATGGATTTCAGAAAAATATAACGGTCAAGATTTAGCTGAGAAAATAAGAAATTTTTTAATTGATAAATATGAGGAATGGAAAATATCTTATCTTATGATTGTTGGAACACGAAACATAATACCAATGAGAAGATGCGATCCAATAATCTGGGAATACGGTGAATACTTTTACACTGATTATTACTACTCAGATATTACAGGAGATTGGGATCTTGACAAGGATGGAAAATTTGCTGAATATAGTGATGATATAGTGGATTTTTATCCAGAAATCTCAGTAGGAAGAATTCCAAGTGATAATAAAGAAAAAGTTGTAAAAATTCTTGAAAATATCATGAATTTCGGATCTGATGCAGGTACTTGGAAGAAAAATGTACTTTTGCTAGGAGCCATTAGTTACTATCAAGGACTTGAATCACATGGATGGGTATATAATCGATCAGACTGTGCAACTCTTATGGAAGAGTGTCGATTAGATATTTTTGATCCAGAGGATTTTAACTGTACTAGAATGTATGAAGCAGAAGGTCTTAGACCTTCTACCTATACATATGAGTATCCTCTTGAACACACAAATGTTTTATCAGAATACACTAACAACTATGCAATTATCAATATGGTTGGACATTCAAATGAAAATCTTGCTGCCAGATGGATTTGGGATTGGGATGATGGAGATAACATACCAGAAATAGCTGAGGGGGAGCTACGCTACAAAGATATTTTAAATATTCATGATAGTAAAGATTTATCATTGGAAAAACCTCCAATAGTTTTTTCAGGAGGATGTAGTCAACTACATGGTCCAGATAATATGGGACGTGCATTTATAGAAGATGGTGCCGCAGTTGCATACATAGGAACAACTGATTTAGGTTTTTATAATATCACTCGAGTTTGGCATGATGAATCAGATGGTGGTTTTTCTTCAATGGATTATTATTTCTTTTATTATCTTATAACTCATAATCAAACCTGTGGAGATGCATTAAAAAACTCTAAACTTTTTTTTGTAAATAACTTTTGGTTTAACGAATATAACCCTGAATGGATTTATAGATGTTATAGTACTCTAATGGCGACTACACTATATGGTGATCCAGGTCTAAGCCTAGTTCCAACATCAAATCCGCCTGAAAAACCTCAAACACCTGAAGGGCAAAATTCGGGCAAAGTCGATGTTGAATACATGTATACAACATATTGTAATGAACCAGATGGGGATAATGTTAGATATTTATTTGATTGGGGAGATGAAAACATAACAATATCAGAATATTATAAATCCGGAGTAACAGTAAAAGAATCTTATAAATGGTATAAACAAGGATCTTTTAATATTAAGGTAAGAGCACAAGATGATAAAGGAGTATGGAGCGATTGGTCAGATCCTTTGTCTGTAACAATATCTAAGAATAAATCTTTAAAAACATTGTACAATCTTGAGGCTTTAAAGATTATATATCAAAGATTTCAACTCGTTAAATTTTTTCATAATTAACTTGGAAAGTTAAAAAAGCCTATAATTCACTTTGAAAACCTCTTAGAGACCTCTAAAGATCTAGCGGATAATAAACACCAATTATTTTTCTACATAAATCTTAACTGTAATTCAACTATATGTTAGATTCAATTAATAAATTAAGATATATTCGTAAGATTAATATTAAGAAAATATTTATATAATAATCAATGGTTTTTATGTGTGGAGTTATACAAATGAAAAAAATATTAATAATACTAATAATTGGAGCCTTTATTTTACATGGAATAACGGTTATTTCTTTAAGTACTGAAAACGAATTTTTATCAGAGGAATCTGAAAATATAAAACTTTCAATACCAAAGATCAGCATTTCCTCAGATAATTATATTGATATTAAATATGAAGAAGCAACATCCTATCTTCTAGAACCTGGAGAACCTTTAATTCCTAAATTTACTAGAACATATGTTTTACCATTTGGTTCTTATGTTGAATCTATTGAAATTATTTATAATAATGTAAATGAATTAAAATTAGATCGTAAAATTAGACCTGCTTCAGAAACAGTTATTGATGGAAAAGTTGAAAAATCTAGTATTAGTATTAATACTAATGTTTATGAAAAGAATTTATGGTATCCATCTGAAAATTTTAATTATTTCCAGACAGTTGGATTAAAAGAAAAAGAACATGTTGTATTTTTAACAGTTCATTGTTATCCGGTAAAATATAATCCTAAAGAAAATAAATTAAGTTATGCTGAGGATATTAAGATATCTTTTAAATATAATAAACCAGTAGAGCCGCAAATCTTCCCAGATGAATATGAATTATTGGTCATTACCCCTGATAAATTTAGTTCATTATTAGAACCATTAATCACTCATAAAAACAATGTTGCAAATATAAGTACATATTCATTGACTTTAGAGAATATATACTCAACATATGTTGATGGTCGAGATGAACCAGAAAAGATTAAACTTGCAATTAAGGATGCAGTTGAGACTAAGGGTGTTACTTATGTAATGCTTGTTGGAGGACTTGATGGTCAATCAGGTAATTGGCTTGTCCCTGTTCGGTATGCAGAATCTAAGGATGAAACTTATTTGAGTGATTTATATTATTCAGATCTCTATAAATTACAGGATGAAGAGATAGTTTTTGATGACTGGGATTCTAATGGAAATGGAGAATTTGCTCAATGGGGTTTTTCAAATAAAGATATAATTGATGGTGATCCTGATGTTTATATTGGAAGACTAGCTTGTCGTTCTGAAAATCAAGTAAATATTGTAGTTGAAAAAATCACTCGTTATGAAAGTGAAAAAGCTGCTGATTCATGGTTTAAAAATATGCTTTTAATTGGTGGTGATACCTATGCAGATTCGCCTGAAGGAATCCCTGAGGCAGAGATTGATACAAATCTTTCTGCTAGTTATATGACTGATTTTACTTTTAAAAAACTTTGGGCATCTGAAGGTACCTTAACAGGACAGGAAGATGTTGAAGAAGCATTTAATGAAGGTGCGGGCTTTGTTCATATGGCAGGTCATGCAAATCCAGCTACTTTAGTAACACACCCATTGCAAAATGATAATGAAAAGATTATGATTATGATAATGTATGATTTTTATAATCCAACCAATATATTTCCAAAATTAAACAATAAAGACATGCTACCTGTAATTGTTGTTGGTGGATGTCATAATAGTCAATTCAATGTTGGTTTATCTACTATCATTCGCGATATCAAAGAATATGGTATAAAAGGATATTTCTTTGAACATCCCTATCGATTTTTTTATATGGAGTGGATTCCAAAATGTTGGAGTTGGTGGTTAGTAAGCAATCCTGATGGAGGAGCTATTGCTGTTATGGGAAATACAGGATTAGGAATGGGAATTCATGACTATGGTTATCTTACTGGTTTAGATGGTTGGTTATTTCCAAGATTTTTCTATCATTATGGACAAATGAATAAACTAAACATTGGAATGGCACAAGGTTTGGCAGTAAGTGATTATATAAAAGAATTTGATATAAATAAGGTAAGTGAAGATCGTCAAATGGTTCAGCAATGGGTGTTATTAGGCGATCCAAGTTTATTACCAGGTGGTTATTAAACAACCACCATTATCTTTAGCGATTGCCCCATAGTCTAAACTCTCCGAGATAGCTTTAAGAACCTGTTTGGTTAGAATGATTTTCTAGGTTAGTAGATATTTTTCAAAAACTTTTTACTAAGCAACATATACGTAAGTTAGCTTAAAAATGAAAAAATCAAATTTAAGAACTGGGGGAGTTGTTTTATCTTATATTCTTAAAATAATTATGATTATTTTTTTAATTATTTCTATTTGGAAATTGCATTGGATATGGATTTTTGGTTGTATTCTTGCATTAATTGTAAGTTTAATTCCCACAATTTTGAAGAGAAATTATCAGATTACCTTGCCTTTAGTTTTGGATATTTTAATTACAGTAGCGCTAGTTTTACATGTAGGAGGAGGTTTATTGGGTGCATATGGAATTTCTTATTATGATATATTGACTCATTTTGTATCTTCATTTCTTATTGCTTTTATTGCTTTTGTAATAATTTTTATCCTGGATGAATATTGGGATGGTTTAAAGATGGACAAATATGCGATGGCATTTGTTGTAATTATTACAACTATTGCCATAGGTGTTGTCTGGGAATTTAATGAATGGATAACAGATCTTGTTTTTGGTACATCTGAACAATGGGGGTATACAGACACCTTAAAAGATTTATTCGTAGATACGATTGCTGGAGTTTTAATGGCATTTATTGGTGTCAGTATGATTAAACGAGGTAGTTTTGATAAACTTACAGATGACTTAGGTGAACAAATTGATAAATTAATTATTAGTAAAAAAGGATGATTTAAATAATGGGAAAAATAAAAGATATTTGCAGGAATAACTGTGTTTCATTTAGTTTTTTATTAAGAATTGTAATGATTGTTTCTCTCATTCTTGCTTTCTGGAAAAAAGATTACGTCTGGGTAGTGGGAACTTTTATTGGTTTATTTATTAGTGTTTTACCATCTGTTTTAAAAAAAGATGTAAAATTTACTTTACCATGGGTCCTTGATTTTTTAATTGCACTTGTAACAATTTTATTTGCAGGCGGAAGACTTCTAGATTACGATTCTACTGTTCCGGGATATCAACTTATTACCAGATTTTTTATGTCAATACTTGTCGCATTTATAGGTCTTGCAGTTCTATATGTTTTAGATGAACATTGGGATGGTTTGAAGATGGATAAATATGCAATGGCTTTTGTTACTGTAATTTTTACAATGACTGTTGGTGTTTTTTTAGAATTTATTAAATGGTTAAATATAACAGGGATATATTATATTAAAACTAATCATTCTTTGATGATGAATTTATCAGCTGATACTGTTGCTGGTATAATTATTGCCTTAATTGGTGTGAATTTAATTAAAACTGGTAAATTTGATAAAATGACAGATGATTTTGGAAATCAAATTGATAGAATGGTTATTGATAGATTTGAAAAAAGATGATTAAAATGATATGATACTAAACAAAATAATATAAAAATAAAACAATTTTTTTTCTTTTTTTACATTTTGTTGTTTTTAAACATTGTTTTTTTATATTTGTTGCATAAGTTTTACATAATAAAACTTATATTTGATCAATAGATATGTTTTACAGTTGGGGGAAAAATATGAATAGAAAATTATTGTTAATTTCTGGAATAATATTAATAATAATGTTAATATCATTAGCTGTTCCTGTAACTTCAGAGTCTAATGAAAAAGGATTATTTGGTAGAACAAATTTGAGAGCAATTGGAAGAAATTTTCATGTCTGTGAGGAAGATGGTGGATTATACGGTCATATTTTTATAGGTTTAAAAGGTTTGAAACCTGTTTTCAATGAAGATATATATATTCCAGAGGAAAACATCAAATTTATTTTGATAATTAACAGTTTCTATGTACATTGTAAATATATAGAATAACATATATCTTAATAAATTTACATTTGTAGCATTACTACTCATGACATTGATGGGCATTATATTTATATCGCATATGGCTCTTTTGCTGGGTGAAAATCAATGCTTACAACCATAATAAAACTTGGAATACTTTCTATTGGCATCCCATAGATTAACTTCGGATAGAAAAATAAAAATGGTTTTTCAAGTCCAATCCAATCATCATAATAATTTTTATACCATCTGCTAAAAAGAGATTGATGTTCATTTCCACTCACATTATTATTTAAAAAATTATTTTTAGTAATTAAGTTAGCATTTGACCACCATTCAATCTGAACTCCACAAAAAGTTGTATTTATTTCATTATATTTTATTTGATTTTTATTTGAATTATAATCTATTACAACCCCTCGATGATAATTATTTAATATATTGTTAAATTGAAATAGGTTATTATTTGATTCTAAAGTCCAAATTGCTAAGCTATTGTTAAATATATTACAATATTCTGTTGAACATTTATTGCAAAATGCAAAAACTATTCCCCAATCAGTTTTTGAAATAGATACATTTTTTATTTTAAAGTTAGTACAGTTTACTAGAATTAATTGTCCAATTTGACAATTTTCAATTATCTTATCATTCTCATTATAAAAATAGTATAATGGTTTTCCATTTACTGTATTATTTTCAAGGTTGTGTAAAAAATATTTTATTTTCATTATGGGTCTTCCATCATTTTCATATGAAGTAAAACCTACTCCATCTTCTATGAAAATATTATCTTTAATAGTGAGATTTGTAACTCTGACACCTGATATTCCAAGACGGTTTTTTCTAAAAATATTATTACAAATGGTATTATTTGAACCAGTTACTCTTACTCCTGCTCTAAAAAAATTTCTAAAATCATCAGTATCAAATCCACCACCAATTATAGTAAAATTTTGTATAATTGTATTTTCTGAGGATAAATTAATAGTACATCCTTCTTTGTTACCATCAATAATAGTAGTATTTTTATCTTCACCAATAAGACTAAGTCTCTTATCTAATTCTATATTTTCTTTATATGCACCACTATAAACATAGATAATGTCACCATTATTTGCTTCATCAATAGCATCTTGAATCCTAGTATAGTTATTAGGTCCATTACCACCCACAAATAATATATTATTGGATGATGTTAAAATGAAATCATAAGTTGAATTTATATCAATAGCCATTTCAATCCAGGATTTATTATAGCACTCTTTTGATGCACTTACATTCCAATAACAATCAACTATGGGAATATTGTCAATAAAATAAAAACCATTAAAATCACTATTTTTGGACATATTAAGTTCACCGCATTTGATATTAATTAATGCCCCTTCTATTGGGTTTGAAAGAGAATCGTTAATATATCCAGAAAGATTTCCATTTTGATTATTTATAAATCGGTAATTTTCTTCTAAATAATAATTATTTTTGATATTATTATTAATTGAATATGAATATGTTATATTTGAAAATAAAACTGAAATTAGAATAATAATTATTGTTGGAAGAATTTTTTTGATTATACCTCCTCCAATAATATATATTATGCTTGGGAGATTTTAATTTTTCTATAGACCAATAATTTTGTTAATAAAAGTAAGGTTATGTTCAAAATAAAAGATTAGCTATTAGCTCATTTGTATCATTATTGCTTGGTGATAATGACTGCAAAATAATAATTTAATTCTAAAACAAATAATTTTAAATAAAAATCGTATTGTGAATATTTGATAAATGGAAAAAGAAAATAAATTATATACAATATTGAAGAAAATTAAATTATTTTCTTCATTAGACAGTAATTCTTTGAATATACTCGTAAATAAAATTAAAATTAGATTATATAAAAAAGGTGAATATATCTGCAGTGAAGGTGAACCCTCTGATAAAATGTATATAATTTTATCAGGAACTGTTCGAGTATTAAAAAAAGGGAAAGGCAATTCACAAATAGACATAACAAAACTTAAATCAGGTTCAATAGCTGGAATAATGAGCTTATTTGAAAAGAAAAAACGATCAGCGACATTAATAGCTCTTGGAAATGTAAAAGTCGGAGAATTGGAATATAAGATTTTTCAGGGATTAATTGATAAACAACCTGATATTTCAAAAGCATTAATCACCGTTTTAAGTAATTATCTAAGGAAAGAAACTAATAAAATTGCAGAATTAATATCATTTGAAGAAGATGAAAGAATACAGATAGCAATTTTTGACTCTAAACCATATATAGAGCAAATATTGAAGGATCAAAATAATGATCGTTTTGTTTATAAATTTTTTAAACCTCGACTAAACTATGATACTATATCGCTAGCGTCAGGATTTAAGGTTATATGTGTTTTTGTTAATGATAAGATTGATTCAGAAGTTGTGAAGGAGTTATATCAAAGAGGTGTAGAATTAATAGCTTTAAGATGTGCAGGATATAATAATGTTGATATTGAAGCATGTAAGAATTATGGAATTAGTGTGGTTCGTGTTCCTGCGTATTCACCATATGCGGTAGCTGAACATACTATTGCACTTATAATGGCTCTTAATAGACATATTCATAAGGCTAATAATCGAATTCGTGAGGGTAATTTTTCTCTTGATGGACTTGTTGGATTTGATATGTATGGTAAAACAGTTGGTATAATAGGAACAGGTAAAATTGGATTATGTTTAATAAATATTTTAATCGGTTTTGGTTGTAAAATATTAGCTTATGATAAATATCCTAATAAAGCAATAAATCAGATGAAATCAGTTCAATATGTTACACTTGAGAATCTTTTTAAAAATTCTGATATTATAAGCTTACATGTTCCATTGATTCCAGAAACTTATCATATGATTAATAAAAAGTCTATATCTAAAATGAAAAAAGGTGTGATGTTGATTAATACTAGCCGTGGTGGTTTAGTTAATACTTATGATCTTATCGAGAATCTTAAAACAGGTCAAATTGGAAGTGCAGGACTTGATGTCTATGAGGAGGAAAGTGAGTATTTTTTCGAGGATTACTCACATACAATTATTTCTGATGATCTACTAGCTCGTCTTACAACCTTTAATAATGTAATGGTTACTAGCCATATGGCATTTCTTACAAAAGAAGCTCTTGAAAATATAGTAAAAACAACTCTTGATAGCATTATTGAGTTTGATAAAGGTAAAAGAGGACCACAACTAACAAATTCTATTTATTAAACAAAAATTTTTATAACTACATTACTTGGTGAAAAAATGAAAATAAAAATGTTTCAAGTAGATGCATTTTCTGAAAATTTATTTGAAGGAAATCCTGCTGCGGTTTGTATTCTAGATGAATGGTTGGATAAATCTCTAATGCAAAAGATTGCTGAAGAAAATAATCTTTCAGAAACAGCATTCATAGTTAAAAAAGATACAAAATATGAGATAAGATGGTTTACTCCAGAGCTTGAAGTTGATTTATGTGGTCATGCAACTTTAGCTTCAGCGCATGTAATTTTTAAATATTATAAATCTGAAGAAAATGAAATTACATTTTTCAATATATATAGTGGAATTCTTAGGGTAAAAAAGGAAAAAGATAATTTAATATTAGATTTTCCAGTTGGAGAATATAAAAAAATTTCACCACCTCAAGAATTGATAAAAGGTTTAGGAAAGAAACCTATTGAATCTTATAAAAGTAAAACAGATTATATGTTTGTGTATTCTTCTCAAGAAGATATTGAAAGACTGAGTCCAGATTTTCAACAACTAGCAAAATCAGATGCCTTAGGAATTATTGTAACAGCAGAAGGTAAAAAAGTTGATTTTGTTTCAAGATTTTTTGCACCTAAATGTGGAATAAATGAAGATCCTGTCACAGGTTCAGCACATACTCTTCTTACACCATATTGGACTAAAATATTAAAAAAACAGGTATTAATAGCTTTACAACTTTCGAAGCGAAAAGGTATTTTAAAGTGTGAAATTGATAATAAAAGAGTTAAAATTGCTGGTAAAGCAAAAACATATTTTATAGGAGAAATATTATTGCCAGAAAATTAAGCTATTTTATTTTAAATTCTCAATTCTTTTTAATTCAAATACAACAGGGTTTTTGTAATCAGGACATTGATGTGTTGCAACATTTTTATCCTTTAACCAAGGAAATTTTGCTCCATAAAGCATAGCAAAAGCTTTTGGTAGAAGACTATATAGAGCATGTATACAAATATCTCCATGGACTCCTTTATCATCAATTATAACTTCATTTCCAATTTTAAAATTATTTGGACATTCTCCATCTATCGAAGTTATTTTTATTTTAATTTTATAATCCACAACAAATCACAATATAGAAAGTATAATTCTTTTGAAAAACTTTTGTAGAATTATTAATTGGTGAATATAATGTTAATGGTTAACATGATTTTATATATAAAAGAAGTAGACAAATAATTTTATTACCAAATCAAAAATTCAAGTAGTTGCCTTTCTAACTCGTTCAATGGTATCTTTTATAAAATCCTCATTTTCTATTACTAAATCAATTGCATCATTTGGACATTTTTCAGTACAACGTCCACATACAACACAATTATCACAAATAATTGCTTTACCATCCTTAATACTTATTCCACTAATAAAACAAACATCTTCAGTACATACTCCACATCCAGTACAATTTTCATTAATTTGAATGGTTACACCCGGCATAGATTTTATCGTCGAAGAAAGTTCATTATTTAGATAAGGACGCATACGCCATAAACAACAACATTCACAACAATTACATACAGTTATTAATGGAATTTTTGATCCAACACCTAGCCAGGTTTCATCGAGTTTATCTCTACCAATTAGATGAATTAATCCAGCTTCACGACATTTTTTTACATGAGAAAAAGCCTCTTCTTTTGATACTGATTTTCCAATCTCCAGTGGAATTTTTCTTGCCGCTTCACCCATAAAAAGACATCCAAGTTTTAATGGATAGTTATCACATTTTGTTGATTCTCGACAAATACAAAAATCCATAATAAACCTATAACTTGATTTTTCAATAAAATATTCTACTACTTTAGAGGGGATAGCAATATTATCAAGAGGTTCAATTTTTTTATTTAACTGAACTTCAACAACTCTATCTTTTGTAAGATAAGTAAGATTATTTTTATCAAAAACCATTTTTGTAATGATCCAACGAAATACTGGAAATTGTGTCATTTTAGCAAGCAAAAAACGATATGGAAAAAATTTTTCCAATAATCTGGTAAAACGTCGAGATGGCTTCATTATAGAATCATAAGATCAATAATATTGATAAATATTGCCATCTATTGATAGAATAATTAACAAAATATCTTAAAAAACATATGCTTCACTTGGAAACTCTCCGAAAGAGCTGTACGGACCTGGCGGGATTCGAACCCGCGATCTGCAGCTTAGGAGACTGCCGCCCAATCCAGTCTAGGCTACAGGCCCATTTTAAATTATTCTAAAAGAATACATAATAAAATATTTTATTAAAATTGTTTATATTGAATTGAAAAAGATGCAGAAGATGCATCCTCAACTTTAACACTTTTATCTTTGATATCACTTAATCTTACTGTTTCATATATTATATCTTTTTTCTTTAATAAATCTACAAGACCAGGAATATGGCCATCTCCAACAACTGCTATTACTTTCTTGTATTTTTCATTTGCTATAACAAGCTGCTGAGCCATAAACTCATTTCTCTCATCAATTAAAACACGTTTTATTGTTGGAAATTTTTTACCTATTTCATTTAGATACTCATCAAAATTTTTTTGAATATTTTCTAGCTCTTTTTCAACCCTTTTTTTACTTATAAAAAATCCACCTATGCCTGAAAACATCATTTTTATTTTTTCACTGATACTCATTTTTTTTATCATTTTTGAAAACATCATTTGTGCGTTCATATCTATAAATGCTAGAGGTAAATTATGTCTGCGTGCATATTCTATCGTAGTAATCATTTCTTGACCTGCTTGTACACCATATTCCTTAGCCATTCCATCCTGAAAACGAGCAAGGAGCTTATACACTACCGGTTGGTTTTTACTTGTTTCATGGTATTTTTCAGGATTTGTCTGTTTAAGTATAAGACCTTCATATCTTTGTTTATCTAACTCAATACATAGAATATCTGGTTGTCTTTCATCAAAAATATTTAAAAGTGCCTGTGAAAGATTGAAAACATGACCCGTTCCAATTAAAATAATCATATTAATATTTCCTTAGTATCTATAATATTCTGGTTTATAAGGTCCTTCAACAGATACGCCAATATATTCTGCTTGCTTCTTAGAAAGCTTTGTAAGTTTCACACCAAGTTTCTTAAGATGTAGACGAGCAACTTCTTCATCTAAAATTTTAGGAAGCATATAAACACCAATATCATACTTATTATTCCAAAGCTCTATCTGAGCTAGACACTGATTAGTAAAACTATTACTCATAACAAAACTTGGATGACCCGTGGCACATCCAAGATTAACCAAACGCCCCTCAGCAAGCATAAAGATTTCATGACCATCAGCAAAAATATATTTATCAACCTGAGGTTTGATATTTACTTTTCTAATACCAGGAATTTTATTTAACTTATCAACTTGAATCTCATTATCAAAATGACCAATATTACAAACAATAGCTTGATCCTTCATCTTTATCATATGTTCAGCTGTAATAATATCACAATTACCAGTAGCAGTAACATAGATATCTCCCTTGGAAAGAACATCTTCTATAGTTGTAACTTCATATCCTTCCATAGCTGCTTGAAGTGCACAAATCGGATCAATTTCTGTTACAATTACACGTGCACCAAAAGCTTTCATACTTTGACAGCAACCTTTACCAACATCTCCATAACCACAAATAACAACTGTTTTACCTGCAACCATTACATCAGTTGCACGTTTTATTCCATCAGCAAGACTTTCTCGGCAGCCATATAAATTATCAAACTTACTTTTAGTAACACTATCATTAACATTAAATGCTGGAAATAAAAGTGTATCTTCTTTTTTCATTTGGTAAAGCCTATGAACTCCAGTTGTAGTTTCCTCAGATACTCCTTTCATTTCTTTTACAATACGATGCCAATAATTAGAATCTTTTTTGTAAACTTCTTTTAAACTAAGCATAAGTTCTCTAAAATCCTCAGATTCAAAACTATAATCTTTATCTAGTAACTTTGGATTTTCTTCAATTTCATAACCAGTATGAATCATAAGGGTTGCATCACCCCCATCATCAACAATTAAATTTGGTCCTTTTCCACTTCCAAAATCAATAGCTTTTTTTGTACACCACCAGTACTCTTTTATATTTTCACCCTTCCAAGCAAAAACTGGAGTTCCAGCTTTAACAATTGCAGCAGCTGCATGATCTTGTGTACTAAAAACATTACAGCTAGCCCAACGCACATCAGCACCAAGTTCTTTAAGTGTTTCAATTAAAACTGCAGTTTGTATAGTCATATGAAGACTACCAGATATTCGAGCATTTTTAAGTGATTTTTTAGGCCCATATTTCTCGCGGGTTGCTATAAGACCAGGCATTTCATTTTCAGCAATCTCTATTTCTCTTCTACCAAACTCAGCAAGTTTAATATCTTTTATTTTATAGTCCATAGTTTTTAACACCATATTCTACTTTTTTTATTTTAATATCAATTTTGCATCCACAACACAAATATCATTTTTATAAACAAAAACAGGATTCAAATCCATCTGATCAATTTTATCCATAAGTTCTTCCCCGATTTTTGAAACCTTTGTAATAAGATCGAGTACAAGTTCTTTATTTGTTGGTATATTTCTAAACCCCTCAAGAAGCTTTTTACCTTTAATTTCTTCAACCATCTCCTCTGCATCAATCCTTTCTATTGGTACAACTCTAAATGTTACATCCTTGTAAAGCTCAGTATAAATACCACCAATTCCAGTCATAATTGAAAGACCAAAAGCTGGATCTTGTACAAGACCTACTATTATCTCAATACCTTTTTCTTCCATTTGGTCAACAAGAAAATTTTCATCAGGAAACTTCTTTTTAAAAACTTTGAATGTTTTTTTTAATTCATTTAAATCTTTTATTCCTAATTTTACACCACCCACATCTGTTTTATGAAGAATTTTATTTGAACATACTTTGAGAGCAACGGGAAATTTAAGACCAAGATTTATAAGATCACTTTCTTTTTTTACTACTTTGTATTTTGTTGTTTTGATATAATAAGCATTCAATAAATCCTTTACTTCATTTTCAGCAAGAGGTCCTTTTATCTTAATTAGTTCTGTAACTTTTTTATTCATGTTATTCCTTTTTCCTGTTGTCTACAACACGTTTTGCTTTTAAACCTTCCTGAGTAATGCTATTAGGAGGAAAAACAGTAATTTTTGGTGTAAAAACTAAAACATTTTTAATTTTTTTACATAGTTTTTTTTCAAGATTTATAGTATCATTTTGACTTAATTGATTTTTTGATTCAACCTTAACAGTTAGTTGATCTATCCCATTTTCATCTGTTGATAATATCATACACCAATTACCACCAATTTTATCATCCTTCATAAGAACTGATTCAATCTGACCAGGATAAATATTGGTACCCCGAATTATTATCATATCATCTGAACGAGCTTTTATATTTGTATGCTTGACATGAGTTCTACCGCATTCACAAACTTTCATATCATAAAGTTTTGTAAGATCACGAGTTCGATATCTAAGTAAAGGCATTCCTTCCTTTGTAAGAGTTGTAAGAACCATTTCACCTTCTTCTTCAAAACCTACTGGCTCAAGAGTAGATGGATCTATAATCTCAACAAGAAAATGATCCTCCCAAAGATGTAGTCCATCATGTTGATCACAATCGGCAGATACACCAGGACCACACATCTCAGTAAGACCATAAATATCATGTACATCCATATTCCATGCAACTTGAATACGTTTCTTAAGACCCGGTGTAAAAGTCTCAGCTCCAAAAAGACCATTACGAACTTTAAGCTTATGCAAATCAATATCAATGTCATTGGCGACTTGAGAAAGGCGTATAATATAACTTGCTACTCCACTGATAAATGTAGTCCCATAATTCTTCATAAGCTTTAACTGACGTTCAGACTGTCCCATACCGCTTGGAATAACCATCGCACCTACTTTTTGTGCACCATAATGAAAGCCAAAGGCACCGGTGAAAGTGCCATATGGGATAGGATTTTGAAAAACATCTTTTTTAGTGAGACCCGACATAGAAAGACAACGTGCCATAACCTCAGACCAAATATCAATATCATGAGAAGTATATGCAACAGTTACAGGGGTGCCCGTAGTTCCACTACTAGCATGTAATTCAATACAATTATCAATCGATGTTGCCATCATGCCAAATGGAGCATTTACTCTAAGATCCTCTTTATTTGTAAAAGGTAGTTTATGTATATCCTCAAGTTTTTTTATATCATCCGGCTTAATATATAATTCTTTAAATTTTTGTTTATAAAAAGGAACATTATTATACATTTTATGAATAGTTTGTCTAAGCCTTTTTAGCTGTAATGCTTTTATTTTATCTCTAGAAAGAGTCTCATTTTTTTTATTAAACATAAAAGCCATAACAAGTTTTCTCCAGCCGATGAATTATAAATACTTTTATAAACTTTAGTAACAATAAATAATGGAGGAAAAGTTTTAAATAATAATCTCCCTTCCTACGTTTTTACCACAAGATAAGAAATTAAGGTGTAATATTTATGGTTAAAAGTATGTACGAATATATCGCAGATCAATGGAAAAAACCAGTTATTTCCTATCAATCACCACAACAACAAAGACTTATACAGTGGAGAAAAGAAGAAAACTTTTCAAGAATCGATAAACCAACAAGAATCGATAGAGCAAGAAACCTTGGATACAAAGCAAAACAAGGTTATATCGTTGTCCGTGCTCATGTAAGACGTGGTGGACTTCGCAAACCTACAATTAGAAAAGGTCGAAAACCTTCTGCAAAAGGTATTAAGAAAATAACAATGGGTAAAAATACACAGAGGATTGCAGAAGAAAGGACAGCAAAACACTATCCAAATATGGAAGTTTTAAATAGTTACTGGGTTGGAGATGATGGTAAAAATTATTTTTATGAAGTAATACTTGTGGATCCAGTGCATCCATCAATTATAAAAGATCCAAAAATAAATTGGATTAGCGATATTTCACATAAAAGAAGAGTATTTCGTGGAAGAACAAGTGCTGGACAAAGAGGCAGGGGACTACATAAAAAAGGTCGAGGCACTGAAAAGATAAGACCTAGTATAAGAGCCCATCAATATAAAGGAAAATAAATTCTTTTTATCTTACAACCATCACAGGTTTTGCAGCATATTGAACTACTTTATTTGCAACGCTACCTATTAAATATTGACTTAGTTCACTTTGTCCTTTATAACCGAGAACAATCAAATCTACTTTAAGTCGATTTGCAACGTCGATAATCACTGAGGCTGGATCACCTTCTTCAACCATTCCTTTGATATCAAAGTCATGTTTACTATGATCTAATATTGCTTGGTCGATTAAATTCTTAGCTTTTCCTTTCAAATAGTTATATGTATTAGTATCAACAAATGATTTATCCCCTTGACTTGGAACAACAGCAAGAAGTATCATCTCGTCATTTTCTACTAAAAGCATCATTGCTCGATTTAGAGCTTTTTTAGATCCTTCACTACCATCAAAACCAATAAGTATTTTATTCATAACATAGAATTTTTTTTCTTTTATTTTTTTCTCCATACAGGTCCATCAGCTGTATCCTGAATCTCAAAGCCAAGATTATCAAGATTATTCCTAATATTATCAGCAGAATCCCAATCTTTTTTCTTTCTAGCTTTCTCTCTTGCTTCAAGAAGTAAATTTATGATATCTTCAATATTTTTTTCTTTAGCATCTTTAATGTACAAACTTGCAAATTTTTTTAATTGTATTAAAACATCTTTATCTATTTCTCCAGAATCCTCTTTTTCTTCCTGAAATAAAGTTAAAATTTTTCCAAGTATAATTAATGTATCAAGTGCATTTTTAGAAATAGTAGAACTAGGATTTTTTACTTTTTCAAAAAATCTATTACAGATATTTACAAAATCAAAGATACTACTTACTGCCTCGGGTGTATTAAAATCATCATCCATTGCAGATTCAAATTTAGATTTAAAATCAGATATCTTCTCATCAAACTCATTGTTAATATCATCAGAATTATTTATTTTTTTGGCAATACACTCCTCAAGTTTTTCTTTAACACGATAAATCCTATCAATACCTTTTTTTGAATTCTCTAGTGCTTTTTCAGAAAAATCAGGCGGACTACGATAATGAGCTTGTGCAAAAAAGAAACGAACCACTTCAGGTTTCCAATGACTAAGCAGATCCTTAACATTAACAATATTGCCTATGCTTTTACTCATTTTTTCCCCATTAACAGTTAACAATCCAATATGCATCCAATATCTCGCAAAATCTTTACCTGTAGCAGCCTCTGCTTGTGCTATCTCATTTTCATGATGAGGAAAACGAAGATCCATACCACCTCCATGAATATCAAAAGGAAGACCTAAAAACTTACTGCTCATAGCACTACATTCAATATGCCAACCTGGTCGACCCTTCCCCCAGGGACTATCCCAACTTGGTTCATCAGGTTTTGAAGATTTCCATAGGGCAAAATCAAATGGATTATGTTTTTTATCATCTGGATTTATACGAACCCCATACATAAGATCTTTAATTTTTTGCCCTGAAAGCTTACCATAATCTGCAAATTTTTCAACACTAAAATAAACATCACCTTCAGATACATAACCATAACCATTTTTTATTATCTTCTCGGTTAGTTTTATCATATCATCGATAGTTTCAGAGGCTTTTGGATATATATCTGCTCGACGAATTCCTAAATGATCAAGATCATTTAAACATTTAACTGTAAACTTTTTAGAATATTCTAAAGGATCTACTCCTTCACGATTTGCAGCAGCAATAATTTTATCATCAACATCAGTAATATTTTGAACATAAGTAACATTAAAACCTTTATATTCAAAATAACGACGAATAATATCAAAAGCAAAATAAGTACGAGCATGACCAATATGTGCATCAGAATAAACAGTCATACCACATACATACATCTTAATTTTTTCTTTTTCTACAGATCTAAAATCTTCTTTTTTCCTTGTTAGACTATTATAAATTTTTAGTGTCATGATCATCCTCAATTGTATAATGGCTAATATGGAGAAAAATATATACTTTACTAATAGTTATTTTTCCAAATAATTTATAAATATATTTTATATACCGTGAAAACAAGGATATCTCTTTGGAGGCTAAAATTTATGAAAACTACTTTTAGTATTATAAAAGCTGATGTTGGAGGATGGCCAGGACATGCATTAGTCCATCCCGATTTAAAGGAAATTGCTCGAAAAAAACTGACAAATGCTAGAAGAGATAAAATAATTATAGATTTTTATATTGCACATGCTGGTGATGACTTAGAATTAATAATGACACATGATAGAGGTGTTGATGCAAAAGAAGTACATAGTTTAGCATGGGATACATTTTGTGAGGCTACTGAAAAAGCACGAGATCTAGGTCTTTATGGCGCCGGACAAGATCTTCTTTGTGATGCATTCTCAGGAAATGTAAAAGGTATGGGTCCAGGTATTGCAGAAATGGAATATACACCCAGAAAAAGTGAACCTGTAGTTGCTTTTATGATGGATAAAACAGAACCAGGAGCTTTTAACCTTCCTTTTTATAAAATGTTTGCAGATCCTTTTAATACAGCTGGATTAATTATAGATCCTTCATGTCATGATGGTTTCATGTTTGAGGTATGGGATATACATGAACATAAAAATGTGATACTTAAATCGCCTGAGGAAATGTATGATCTTCTTGCACTCATTGGTGCAAAAAGTCGTTTTGTAATAAAACATGTATTCCCAAAACCTAGCTCAAAATTACCATCAAATGAACCAGTAGGTGTTGTTTCTACAGAAAAACTCTACCAAATAGCAGGAGAATATGTTGGTAAAGATGATCCCGTTGCAGCAGTAAGATGCCAATCCGGACTTCCAGCACTTGGTGAATCATTAGAAGCATTTTCACTTGGACATTTAGTTTCAGGTTGGATGAGAGGGAGTCATAATGGACCACTTATGCCAGTTGGTATAAAAGATGCAGCATGCACTCGCTTTGATGGACCACCAAGAGTTGTAGCTCTTGGTTTTCAAGTCAAAAATGGACTTTTGACTAAACCTGTTGATTTATTTGATGATCCAGCCTTTGATATTACTCGTAGAAGAACAATGGAAATAATGGATTACATGCGTCGCCATGGACCTTTTGAACCACATAGACTTCCGATGGAAGATATGGAATATACAACACTTCCAAAAGTTATGAAAAAGTTTGAAAAAAGATTCAAATCAATAAAGTAAACTTTTTTTTCTTCCTTTACTTTTATATATTAAAACCTTATTCTGGTCTTACTTTATATATTTTCAAGGAGTAAAAAGATATGGCTCGTATGCATGCAAGAAGAAAAGGTAAATCTGGTTCAACTAGACCAATCGATCGTAAAGA
>JBFEOQ010000018.1:0-26553 GCA_041550515.1 Thermoplasmatota archaeon
AAATCTATTCTAGAATTGCAAAAGGAAATAAAACAATTAAAGAAAAAAATAAAAGATTTAGAACGAGAGAGAGATATATTATTAGCATTACATAGAATGGATTACGAATAAATGTAATTGTTAATATGAGAGAGAATAATGCCTATTTATTTTAATGTAAAAAAAGCTAAAGAATACCTCTTAAAAAATGGGTTAGTATATTCGTTAAGAAAAAATCCAACAAACTTTGATAGAATAGGTATTAGAGTAGATAAAAATGATAACAAATTTGAGATAATAGGGTTTGTAAAAATAACGTTTGTCAAAGAAATAAGTAATAATTATGATTTAAAAAACTATGTTTTGCAATCAGGTTTTTACAATGTTGATGATTGGTTAAAAGAATCTAAAGAATGTAAATACCTTCATAAGGTTGAATTAATAAAATAAAAGTAGGAACATAACCTGAATATTCTTTGAATTAACAAAACAGAAATTTTATAATGAAAATAGAATTTTAACATTAGTAATTTATTAATTAAAGATTTAATTTAGTTCTTTTACTTGTTATTTAAAATTATTATCTCTTTGTTTACAATTTCTTTTTTTAACAAACTAATTATTTTTATAGTCCCTTTTATAGATTCATATTTTGAGCTATAAATATGAGGTGAAATAAAACTAACTGTACTACCAAATTTTATACGTGGTATTCTAAATGATGAAAAAAAGAAAACAAATGCTTTAACTGGTGTTCCATTAATATCTGTTATTTTTATTTGGAAATTACTAGATTCATTAATTATTTTTGGAAAGGAGATAACAAAAATTTCACTTGTATTTACAAGGAATAATTCTTTAATAACTATATTTGATATATTAATACTAGCAACTTCTAATTTTAACTTATAATTTCCTGATTTAAGAGCACTTGTATCCCATTTATACAATAAATCATTATTAATCTGCTCACAGCTTTCAAATATTTTTATCCAAGAACATTCATTAGAATAAAACAAACTATAACCAATATAATCATTATCACTACTAGAAGAACTCAGTGCAGAACCTTTTATTTCAATTAAATCTTGTTTTATACTATTTGAAATATTTAAAAAAGCTATAGGTGGATTAAGAATATTTAATACATCAATTCTTCCACTTCCATAGAAATTATCATCTCCAATTACTCCTAAATCAACAGAAAATCTTCTGATTATCTGTTTAACTTCCTCAGGTTTAAGATGAGGAAAAACTTGTAAAACTAATGCAGCAACGCCAGCGACATGTGGACAAGCCATAGAAGAACCACTCATAACGACATATCCACCCCCTGGAAAAGTACTTTTAATACCAACACCTGGTGCTACAATATCTGGTTTTATGAAAGTAGAATCATTTAATACCACTGGTCCACGAGAGCTTGATTCAGAAATTAAACCATTTTTATCAATAGAACCAACTGTGATAGTTTTTAGACTACAACCCGGGGAAGCAATACTATTATTATCAGGTCCATAATTTCCTGCAGCGGCCACTACTACAATACCCAAGTCTACAATCTCATCTGCTTTAAAACTAAAAATATCATCAGGTGAACCTGGTTTTTCTGTTCCAAAACTAATTGATATAATATCAACATGATCTGATGGATCCCCATCACGATCAGGATCAACTGCTGCTTCTAAACCTGCAATGTAATTATTTAAATCACCAGATCCTTGAGAATCCAATACTTTATAAGCATATAAATTTACATCAGGAGCAACTCCAATATATTCATAATTTGAGTTTACTCCTGTCCCAGCAATAATACCTGCACAATGTGTTCCATGGCCGTGATCATCCATAGGATCATTATCATTATTAACAAAATCATATCCATCAATATAATTATTTAATAGATCAGGATGAGTATAATCAATCCCTGTATCCAGAATAGCAATATTAATATCCTTACCA
Source organism: Thermoplasmatota archaeon (assembly GCA_041550515.1). Taxonomy (GTDB): domain Archaea; phylum Thermoplasmatota; class E2; order DHVEG-1; family DHVEG-1; genus PFL35. The sequence continues at coordinate 1,942 of JBFEOQ010000018.1, forward strand.
GTTATATTTTCACTATACTTATTTTTTAAATTCCATACATCTGATGCTCTAATTAAAGGAATTGACTCATCTAAAAATAATGAAAACTTATAATTAGGATAAATATTTTTAATCAATGGTAATTCTTTAATTTTATCAACTAAATTCAGTGGTATGTTTTCAATAAAAAAACCATTAAATAATCCTGTATACTCACGAGAAATCGTTATATTTTTATGGTTTTTTTCATTCAATAACGATAATATTGAATTAATAGTTTTTTCATGAGAATTTATTAGTAAGTTTCTATAATTTATTATTTTATTTTTTAAAAAGAATTCGTATATTGAGGGAAAATAAATTCCAATTTCTTTTTTAATATTATTTAGATATGTAAAAACTGGTGTATCAACTAACTCAATTATATAATTAAAATATTCATGAGAAATTATATCTTCATTTTCAAAAGTAAAACCTTTAATATTAATAGATAAAATAGAAAAGATCAATAAAATTAAGATCAAAACTGAAATTATTTTAGAATTTTTATGGTTTTTAAAATTCATTACATAATTATTTTATAAACATTATATATTAATTTTATTAATCAAATCTTGTCGGTTTTAATTTTTTTGAGAGTAAAACTACTCGCGAATCAGATTTTTCAGATAAATAATTATAACTACTTTCTTCAGCTAATTTTTTAGAAAAAATTTTGACTTGTTTGTGGGTGGGCATATTTTTAATTGTCATTCTTTTACGTGAATAACCTACAAGAACATATCCCTTAGGTTCAACAAACATTGGATTTGCTTTCTTGATAAGTTTTGCATATTCTTTTATATATTTTTCGTCCATATTCCAACCGTTTACAAGAGTATGACGTATGACAGTCCGAGTATTAAGAGAGGGTAATAAACTTAAGGTTTGATTTATTTTATGCCATCCCTTCGGAACCAAAGGTGAACAAATTTTCTTATAAATGTCTTCATTAGGAGCTACAATTGAAACATAAAGTTGTTTTGGAAGTGTATTTAAATTTTCTAATGCCTTTGGATTAGTACCATTTGTAACAAGAAAAGTTGTAATTTCCTTTCTATGACATTCTTTAAAAAAATCACCTAGAAAAGGATAAATGGTTGGTTCACCTGACAGAGAACAAGCTAACATTTTTGGATTATTTGCCTCTTCCCACTTTTTCATATCACATCTCTTATTCCCTTTAAAACCTGTAATTAACTTTCTTTGAGCTTCAATTGATTTTTCGAGTATAAACAATGGATCATCAATTTTTTCAAAATTTTTTTCAGAAAAACCTTGATGTCTCCAGCAGAAAAGACACATCTGATTACACTGATTTATTGAAGGTGTCATCTGTAGACAACGATGGGTTTTTATTCCATAAAAAGTTTGTTTATAACATTCTCGTTTATTAATCAAACTTTGTTTCATCCAATGACATAATTTAACAGCTGTATGATCACCAACAATTGCATAATGCTGTTTTTCAAGTATTTTTTTATATTCAGGCTTCATAATTCGTCAATTTTTTTTTTGTTAGATTTGTGATTAAGTTTCATATATTAAGATGTTTTCAGAGATCCTAATAATAGGTTATTTTTTTAAATATTTATGAATATCTTCAAAAATAAAATTGTTTAATATTACATAAGAGTATTTATATTTTAAACTAACTTAAAAATAATAAACAGTAAATTTAAATACTTTGTAAATAAGTATTATAAAATAAGTTTCAAAATCTATGATAAGAGATAAAGAAATTTATATAAAGAAGAAAAATATTCATAAAAAAATAATAAAATATATCTGGGGGAAACTAATGTTTAACAAAAAAAATTTTAAAAAAAATGTATTCGTTTATATAACCATTATTTCACTCATCTTAGGTTTGTTAGTACCAATAACAAATGCTAAACAAATTGATATTATAAAAGGTTATGATAAAGGTCCATCATATACCAATGTCGTACCTATGAAAAAAGTTACTTTTATTGATTTTAATAAAACTACATTAATTGATGATTATGCCTATCTTGCTAGTGTACCAACAGCAGTTTTTAAAGATCAAGAGAAAGATAGACTTTTTTCTCATCCTTTATTGTTTTATGAGGAAAAGTTAGACTATGAAGATGAAAAATACCGTATTTTAGATACTTATCCAGGTATTGAATATTTTATGGAGGATTATATTGGATACTGTAATGGAAAATTAGATGAAATGACAATTATAAACCTTGATGAAAAAAATGTAAATCAGTGGAATTCAGATAAAATTAATATAATAACTTCAGATAATCCATATGATCTTGCCGGTAAAATAGCTCTTAGTGATTGGAGTTATTCAAAAGATGCAGTAATTGCTGTGATAGATGAAAAATATGATTCTCCAGATATTAACCATGAAGGTAATATCAAAGATTTTATCCCTTCAGGATATAAAACAAAAAGTTTATCATTTAAAATGGATAAACCTGAGATAGGAGTCGCTGGTAACTATGAAGATTTTGAAATAAACTATCCCTTTAAATATGTTATAGCAAATATGTATTGGGATAATGTAGCTATCGACTTGGATTTGCAACTTTATGATGATCAACTTGGTATGGCAGACGCAGATTCAAAATGGAATATATTTTATGGTGCAGGGGAAACTGCTGGTTCTTATGTTTATAACTATGGTAAATGGGAAGTTGGCGTAACTTACATGCCAACACAGAGCTACGATGATGAAGGTATAATGGAAGAAAAATTTGATAACGTTGACGAAAAAACAGGTTTACTTTCAGAATTAGCTTTAGGAGGTAGCAATAAACAAGATGTAGAAATTAGTCTTTATCCAGGTGTAGAAGTTGATATTAATGATCCCATTCCTTATGGTTGCAGAAATGTTGAATTTACACTTGAATGGAGTAACCCAAATATAGTTCTTGGTTTTTTAGTTCTTGATCCCACTGGTGCAGAAACTGCTTCTTCACCATCATGCGATGAAATAATTAACGGTGTCGAAAAAGGTACTACAAAACGTACAATAAAAATTGAGAAACTTGGTGAAACAAAATCTGGTGAAAAATATAAAATTTGTGTTTTTACTCTTGATGATATAAATAATAATCTTGACTTTAAGATTAAATATAGTTGGGAGCAAAATTATTCACGTGAAAGAGGAGACATGCTTGCTAGTGCTACTGAGGGTGCTGTTTTTGCAAGTTTGTTAAATGCACCACTACTCTATACAAATAAAAATAATTTACCCGACATTACTAGCAAAGTGTTGTATAAATTAGGAGTAGAAAATATTAATATTATTGACTTAGGTGGTTATCTTTCAAAAGATGTTTTTAATAAATTAAAACAAGTAGGTATTGTTAAAATATATGATAATTATAAAAAAATTTATGATGTTATAAAGGAAAAGACTAATAGTAAAGATGTTATTTTTTCAACTATAGATCCATGGACTTATTATTATTCGCTAGACGCTATTCCAGTGGATGAATATACTGGTGCTTTATTTATTGGTCCAGCAGCTTATATTGCAGCTCATCATGGAGCTCCTGTTATAATTGTTGATAATCATCCAGAGTTATCACAAGCAGTTGTATGGCATACAGAATTTTGGAGAAAAACTGCTAATGATAAGTATAGACCTAACCTCCCATCTGTTGCATGTATGGTTCTGACTGGTAGAAATGTTATAGATTTCCTTGAATCAATAGGGTTTGATCTTCCAAAAGATAAAGAAAATCTTGCAACGATGATTACTATTGCTGATCAATTTGATATAGGTATTACCTGGGATAGAACCTTCACTGGAAGACTTATACCAGGTCGTTTTTGTAGTTCACCAGTTGATATTGCTTATTGGTCTTCAAGAAATTTCTTCTATCCTGCACTTATTTTTGAAAATCCTGCTACTCAAGATAATGGAATAAAATTAGTTAATGGTAGTAAAAGTAAAGTAATTCCAATTCTTGGAAAATTAATGAAACCCCTCGGGACAGATTTAGTTATATATCGCTCTGGTCAAGAAGAAATATACAAATATCCAGTTCTACATACATATAATGTTTTTTTGATAGATTTCAATAAAGTCGCTAGTAAACATTGGGGAGGTTATTATACAACAGCAAATGGAATAATCCCATATGTAACGCCATCACCATATTCAATTGATACAGGTGCAACTGATAAAGTTGGATCATATTATGCTGATTTAGATGAATCTAATGCTGTTCCATTTTATTCAACAAAAGCAGGTTATAGTAATTGTTATTCTTCAAATTTTGATGTAGCCATGGAAAATTTAAATAAAGGCGTAATCATGTGGATGGAAGCATGTCACGGTGGAAACGGAAATTATGGTAGTCTAAGTTTTTGGAACACTGATAGCCCTTATATCTTAGAAGATAACCCATGGCGTGCTTATGAACGTCCACTTGTGTCATTAGGTACTCTCAAAGAATTTTTTAAATATGCTCCAGAAATATTGCATGAAATGGGATTTCCTTCTTTAAATTTAATATTCAAATTATTAAGTATATTATCAACACCTATTGACCTTCTCACGATAGATTTTGGCAGTACTGATGATCCAGATGTTGCGGTTATGAACCCTCAAGTACCTATATCTATGTTTTGTGATGCATTTCGTGTTGATTTCCACATAAAGGAATCAAAGGGGAGAAGTTTAATTCCAATTATTGGTAGACAATATAGAGTATATGGTGATGATGGTGTAGTAATTGATCCTTTACCAGGAGGTGAAAACGTTATATCTGGTAGAAGTGGTATAATGTTTGATGAAAATTTAAATAATTTACATAGTTGTGGTTTAAATGCAGTATCTTGCCTTATAGCTAATACTTATCTGCATACAACTTTTATAAGACATGGAACTCCATATCAAATTTTAGATCCATGGTCAACTTCTTGGTATAGTGGTATATGGTTACATGGTATACCTAGAGCATTAGCTCTTGGAAAAACAATAGGGCAAGCTTATGAAGAAGGAATGGCAGAAGTTGGTATCCAATATTTGGTAAATCAATGGTGGTGGGATTTAAATGAAAATGTTTTATTTTATGGAGATCCTGATCTTCGTGTATGGACACCTAGTACTGAATATGACAATGAAGCTAATAATTATTGGGAGAGAGCTGATATAATTCCTATTTCTTATTCAATAGATTTATCTGTAAATGGTCATATGCCATTTGGTGCATCTAATTATCCTAATGCTCGTGAAAAACAAGATTTAATATTTGGAATGCCATTTTGGTATGTAATTTTATTAGTTATTTTAATATTAGTATTAATTATCAGTGTAGCAATTTTTGTACTTAAACGAAAATAAACTATGATTTTTCTTTTTAAATAATTATTTTAATTTTATATTTTTTAGAAGCTTTACTAAATATACCATCTACTTTTTTTATATAATTTTGTGTTGGTTGATACGAATCTTTGTATAGATTTTCATATTTTTTTAAAATTTCTACATTATATTTTTTAATATATTCAAAGAATATTCGTTTCTGATCACCTTTTAATTCAAGATGTTTATACAGAACATATTTTAAATCATATTTTTTAACTCTTTCAAAAATTGATGGAATTTCAGTCTCAGCAATATAAGGCAAAAATGGTATAAATGCTATACCTGAATAAATATTATTATTATTTAATAATTTAACAACTTCAAATCTTTTTTCAATAGTTGGAACGTTTTTTTCAAAAAAATTTGAAATTTGATCTTTTAAACTGATTAAACTTATTGTTACAATGCAATTATTAATTTTTTTTAAAAGATCAATGTCTCTTAAAATAATATCTGATTTAGTTAAAATATGGCAAGTGAAATTATATTTTTTTATAATTTCTAATACTTTTCTGGTAATCCTATATTTTTTTTCATAGCTTTGATAAGGATCATTGACAGATCCAATAATTATTCTACCCTTTGATAGATGTTTTAGTTCTTTTTCTAATACTTTAACAGCATTGATTTTAACATAAATTGTATCATCATAAGAAGAATCACAATAAATACAACCAAAGTTACAGTTTTGATATAAATCAACTGTGTAATCTCCTTTGAAAAGATGATCTTTTTTAGTAATTTTTTTAATTATCGAATCAACTTTAATTTCTTTTTTTCGCATGTTTTTACATTTCCTTAGGTGCTACAATACCTAAAAGATTTAAACCATTGGCAAGAACATTGCTTGTTGCATCAACTAGACCTACTCTTGCATTTCTAATTTCTTTGTTTAATTCTGGTATTACCGGACAATCTCTATAAAACTGGTTGAAAAATGAGGCTAGTTCAAAAAGAAAATAGGTGATTATATGTGGTCTAAATTCTTTACATGCTTCATCAATTATTAATGGAAATTTTGCAATAGATTTAATTAGGTTAATTTCAGAATCATGATTTAAATAAGAAGGATCAAATGAGTCGTTATCAAAATTTATCTTTGAAAGAATGCCATATGTCCGAGCGTGAGCATATTGGATAAAAGGAGCAGAAAATCCTTCAAAATTAAGTGCCTCCTCCCATTTAAAAACAATATCTTTTTCGGGTTGTACTTTAATTATATTAAAACGAAGAGCTGCTATTCCTATAATTTTAGCAATATTTTCCATTTCTTTTTCTTTAAGTTCATCCTTTCTTCTTTTTTTAACTTCGATATAGGCTCGTGAAATACTTTCTTTTATTAAATCATCTAAATAAACTACTCTCGCTTGGCGTGTACTCATTTTTCCACCGGGTAAAGTTACAAATGAGTAAAAAATAACCTTTGGTATTTTCTTTTCTTGTATTAAATTTAACGCGATTTCAACTTGTTTTGATTCAAGTTTATGATCTTCACCAAGAACATTAACTAGAATATCAGCTTGCTCTGCTTTCCAGATATGATATGCAATATCACGGGTTGCATATAATGTTGTACCATCACTTCTAAGAAAGAAAAACTTAGTATTCCTACCTTTTATTCCAAAAGGTTTTAAATCTATATATAACGCACCGTTTTCATCTTTACAATATTCTGATTTTCTAAGTTTTTTAATTACTTCATCTACACTTTTATTTTTAATAAAATTTGATTCAGGTATGTAGTTATCAATAGAAATATTAATATTTTTCATACTTTCTTTCATACCATCTAAAACAGGTTTGTATGAATTATGAATCATATCAAGTGTTTTTTTATCACCATCTTCAATTAGCTTTACCATTTTTGATATATCATCAGAAATTTCTGTATTTTCTTTCATAAGAGTGCTAGCTTTTTGATAATATCCAACTGTTTTATGATCTGATTTTTTATTTTCAGATTTAGGAATATCTATTTCTTTTAGATTGTTAACACCCCATGCAAGTACAGCCACTTGTTTACCCATGTCATCTAAATAGAATTGTGATTCTACCTTGTATCCTGCTGCTTTGAAAATTCTTGTTAAAGTATCTCCAATAATTGGATTTCTTGCTCTTCCAACATGTAATGGTCCATTTGGGTTTGCCGATGTATGTTCAACAATTACTTTTTTATTTTTATCTTTAAACATACCATATTTTTTTTTATTTTCAAAAAGAATTTCAAAAGTCAATTTTTTTATTAATTCTAAATTTAAATAAAAATTTATATAACCGCCCCTTGCTTCTATCTTTTTTATCCATTTATCCTTTTTAATTTTTTTAGATATCTCTAAAGCGATAACTTCTGGAGATTTTTTTAGAATTGAAGAAAGAGTAAAACAAGGGAAAGCAAAATCTCCTAGTTTATTTGGTGGTATCTCAATTTTTATATCAGAGTCATATTTTAAAGAAATAAGAGCTCTTTTTATAGAAGATTCAACACTTTTTTTTGCTAGGAATAAAGGGTATTTCATGCAGAATGGAAAATTATAACATTGTTTAAAGGTTTTGCACTATTGAATTTTTTATAGAAAATATCAAATTTTATATAAATGAAATATATTCCTTAAATTTCAAAGGTGGTTATATTATGAAAGTTATTGATAGAATCAAAATTGATAAACAAAAAATGTTATTAGCAGGATTATTAATTGCCATTGGTTTTTTTGGTAGAATTATATTACATGATTTTTTTAATAATATTGTTAATCCTTGGGAACAATCTGGATTATTAGGTTTAGATGTTTTCTTTGTTATAGCTTTAGTCTCTATTTTTAGTGGGTTTATGCTTGGTAAGTATTATGCCTTAATTATACCAATTACTGTTATTATACTATCTGATTTGTTTTATGCCTCTGTTAATTCAGTTAATGTTCTTTTATACACAACTTATCTGTTTTTGTTCACAATATCTGGTTATGTATTCATATCATTAATAGGACTATATACAAAAAAGAAATCAAAGCTTAATAAAATGTTTATTCCAAAGATTTTAGGAGCTGGTATAGTTGGAATTATAATATATGATCTCTGGACTAATTTGGGATTCTGGCTTAGCTTTTCAAGAATTTATCCAGATTATCTATCTCCAACGTTTGCAGGGCTTGTTACAGCATATTCATGGGGAATACCAGTAATGATATGGCATATACTTTCAGGTGCTATTGCTATAACAGTTATAGCAATTCCATTAGTATTCCTAAAAGAACATAAAATCCTTAAAACAGATTATTCATTAAAACCATTTGAAAAATATTCAATAGCCTGTGTAACAATCATACTTATATTAATTAGTATTATTTCAGCAGTTATCTAAATTTATTTTTAATAAACTTTATATTATAGAATGGGATAATGGATAAATATAAGGAGGAAATCTATGGCTATTGGCTTTGTATTAATAAGTGCAGCACCTGCACATGAACATGATGTATATAATAAACTTTCAAAAGTACCAGAAATTGTTGAGTTGCATCCTTTATTCGGTGAATATGATTTAATAGCAAAAATAAAAGCTGATGATTTTGAAAGATTAGGTAAGATAGTTGTAGATCGAATTAGATCAATTGAAGGAGTAATAGATACTAAAACATTAACAGGTACAAAATTTTAGGAGGAATAAAAAATGGAAATTGATTTGTTAGCTCAATTTTTAAGTATGTTGGTGCTAGTATTCGGTATTGCAAGTATAATAGCAGGTATATTTACAGCATATTTTGGTTCCGGCAGAAGTAGAATTGTTGGCGGAATATTGATAGTTATAGGTTTAATAGTATTCTTTATATTCATGTGGGGAGCTGGATGGCTTGAAGGAATAATAGGTATGCCACAAAGTGGTCCTTTACATTTTAAAGATACAATACTTCAAGGTGTAGTTGCTATAATAGGTGCAATAGTTGGTGCAGCAATAGCTCTTGGAATATTCCTGTTAGCTATAATGAAGGCATAATCATCCCTAAAAAATATTTGTGAATTCGCAAATCATTAGTAAGTTCTGGATGAAAAGCCAGGGCTAGTAGTTTATCTTGTCTAGCCATTATTATTTTATCATTTATTTTAGCTAGTATTTCACAATCATCATAAGTTTTTTTAATTATTGGTGAACGAATAAAAACAGCATTATAAGGCTCTGAAAAACCTTTAATTCTTATTTCTTGCTCAAAAGATTCTTTTTGTCTCCCAAAAGCATTTCTTTTAACATGCATTTTCATTACATTTAAACATTTTACTTCTTTATTGTTATTTATAACTTTTTTACTTAAAAGGATGCAACCAGCACATGTTCCCATAATTGCGATATTTTTTTGTTTAATAAGTTCTAATATTTTATCAAATAAACCTGTTTTTACCAGAATTTTTGAAATAGTTGTAGCTTCGCCTCCAGGTATTATCAAGCCATCAATTTTATCAAGTTTTTCTATATCATAAATAATAAAAATTTTACCAGGTGTGTTAGTTTCTAAAAATAATTTTTCCATTGATTTTAAATGTTCAGATACAGCTCCTTGAACTCCTATAATTCCTATGTTTATTCTTTTTACCATCCTCTCTCCTGGAGCTTCTGTTCTTTTGGTAATGATTCGATTTCAATACCAGCCATTGCATCCCCAAGATCTTTACTTACTTCAACTATTACTTCTGGTTTGTTAAAATTTGTTACTGCTTCAACTATTGCTTTTGCGCGTTTTTCTGGGCTCTTAGATTTAAATATACCTGATCCTACAAATACGCCATCACTCCCTAGTTGCATCATAAGTGCTGCATCTGAAGGGGTTGCAATTCCACCAGCTGCGAAGTTTACAACGGGTAATCTTTGAAGTTTTTTGATTTCTTTTAAAATATCAAACAAGCCTATTAAGACAGTTTCATAAGTATAGTCTTCAAAAACTAATGTTTTATTACCTATTTTATCAACTGAAGTTAATGTTTTAGTTGCATCAACATAACTTTGTGAATAATTTTGAGCAATTTTTTTAAGTTTATCTTCATTCATCTTATTAAGATTTTTAATCATACGTATAACCATTCTTTGGTGTCTTACTGCTTCGATTATATTTCCTGTACCTGCTTCTCCTTTTGTACGAATCATCGCTGCACCTTCCCATATCCGCCTTACAGCTTCACCTAGATTACGACATCCGCAAACAAATGGAATTTTAAATTTGTGTTTATCTATGTGATAAAAAGGATCTGCAGGTGTCAGTACTTCAGACTCATCTATCATATCTACTCCTAATGTTTCTAATGCTTGTGCTTCAACAAAATGACCAATCCTTGTTTTTGCCATTACAGGTATACTTACTGAATTAAGAATTTCAGTTATTTTTACTGGATCAGCCATTCTAGCAACTCCGCCTTGTGACCTGATATCTGCAGGCACTCTTTCTAATGCCATTACAGCTACTGCTCCACTTTCCTCAGCTAGAATTGCTTGTTCGGCATTTGTAACGTCCATGATAACACCGCCTTTTTGCATTTTGGCAAAACCTTTTTTTAGTTTATCTGTTCCAAATTTTGACATGTTTAATTCTACCATTTTTATTAAATCCCCTTTTTACCATTTTAATGGGTGAAAAACGATATACATAACTTATTATTATGTGTATTGGTAATGTACATAACCTTGTAAAATACCTAGTTTTGTACATTTCAATTCCAGTTATGTACATTCGACTTCCAGTTTTGTGTATTTCTCCTTATTGTATGCTTATGTCGTAACTTGATTTTGATAGGCTTTTCACTTGATTTTGGAGTTCTTCTATTTGTTTCTTTAATTCTGCTACCATTACATTTGTCTCAGGTTCATCTTTAGGTTCAGTCTTCTTTTCAATTTGTTTAACTTCCTCTTCTTTCTTCATATTTTCTTTTACCTATCATATTTAATTCACCTCGTACATACACCAAAAAATGGTGTGACATCTTTTCCTCACATTTTCAAAAACATAAATTGAATTTCATACAGAATCTACAAAATTATTTCTATAGTCAATAGTTTTATTGTCTTGTAACTAAGATACCTATTCAAATAGCAGATTCTAAATCTTGGACAGTATAATGCTAATCGTCCTTCTAAAATGGAAACGTCCTCATAACAAAATACAAATGTTATTTAGAACTGAAAATAGGATAAAGCAGTTTTTTCGTTTGTAAACAAAAAATGCATTAAAACAGTTGAATTTACTTCTTTCTCTCCCAAAGGAGAATCCTCTCCAACGGAATTACCTTATTATATGATTTTAAAGATATTTGTTAAGATTTAAAAAAATCCTTTAATTTTTTAATTTCAGGATTTAGGATACCTTCATATTCTAATGGAAACATATATTGATGTAGATCTATTTCTGAAATTGATTCTGGATATAATTTGAAAAATAACTCTAACAAGTTTTTTGCATCTTTTATATCATTTGCAGAAAAGGTTATTAGCCAGTCGTATTCTCCATTAATATATATACTGTTTATTACTTCTATCCCCCTTTTTTTTGCCATATTTTCTAAATCTCTGTTTATTACTTTATCTAAAATTTCTTCAGAAAGTGGTTTGTTTGTTCTTTTTACTAGCATTATATATCTTTTTTTACCTAATTTTTCATAATCTACAATAGCTGTATATCCCCAGATAGTTTTATTTTTCTCTAGATTTTTTATTACCCGCCATACTTTTTGTCTTGAAAAACCAGAAGATTTAGCAATATGATTTATGCTTTTATATGCATTTTTTACTAGTTCATCTAATATCTTTTTTTCATCTTGTTTAATTTGTTCTGAACTACTTTTTGGCATATTTAAGTAAAACATTATTAAATATATAAAGAAATTGAATATTTAGAGAAAAAATATACAGGATTGTCTTCTTCCACTTCATCGCCACATATTTTGCATTACATCTTTTCCAACTCCATAATTAAAGTAAGTGCAGAAGGTAGAATAAGAGAGTATGAAACAATCCTACATTCTGCAATAAATCTAAATAATAAATAAGGGGTAATGTTACACCCCCAGTTTTATTAATTTCTGCTTAGTTATGTGCATACTAAAATAGTTATTTTCAAGTGTTTTGATAGGATTCAAACTTATTATTAAGTACTATGGTGAATAATTTTTTAAGCTTAAAATTATAATTATATTTACTTATTTGTTTTGTTGTGAAGAAACTATTTCTTTTCCAAAATTTGTTAAACTATATAACTTAATATTTTTTTCAGTTACTTTTTCTTCAACTATTCCTAGATCTATTAATGACTCATCAGTTTTATATCTATTACCCATTCCTCTTATAGCACCTATTACATTTGTTGGAGTAGTCTTAATATTATATGCTATTTCTGATGTATAACTACAACTTGGACTTATTTCAAATAAATATTCTGCAATTTTTTTTCGAATATTACTTCTTCTTAAAGACCTTATAATATACGGTCGCTTAATATCGATTGATAAAGTATTTTCACAGTCGTTCATCCCATCCTCATCCAATTAACAAATATTTTGTACATTTAATATACTTTTTATCATATGGATAATCACCTACATATTCACAAAAATATACTAGCGTATTATAAATTCTTTAAATCGGCACTAATTTTTAATACACTATAAAATAATACATCTACATAATTCTTTCAATCATATCTATTACAAAACCTTCGGCATCTATTCCATATCGAGCGATACCAACCTTTTTAGCATAATTTCTCATTTTTTTCACTGCAAGAAAACGTTCAAAAGAAGATCCTTTCTTTATTAATTCTAACTCTAAAACACAATCTGCAAGTCCTTCCATTCTTCGTTCAAATATATCTCCATATACACCACGAGTCATAAACATATATAAAACGCTTTTATTTTCAATATTACTAATTTTTGCAGCATGAATAGTTTTTATAACTTCATCTTGACTATAAAGATTCAAAAAGAAATCCAAAGAGTTTATGATTATTTTTTGTTCTCCAGCATTTTTTATTTTATTTGATAATACAGCCAAATAATTTTCCTTAATTTTAATATCAGGTGGTATATTTGATGAACTAATCTTAATTAACTCCTGAAGTTTATCCTTAGATCTCTGTTTAGAGATATTTGCTCTTATTTGCTCTTCATCCAAAACTGATTCAGAATACTCTGAAGCCATATCTATAATTTCAATGTTATTCTTGATCCATCCAAATCTATGCATTGTATTTTTTATTTCTTCTTCAGTCTCGTCTGTAGAAAAGTATAAAGTCTTACCATTTGTAGCTATTTGTTTACTTAAAATCTCAATACTACTACCAGGTGAACCAAGAATCAATACAATATATCCTTTAGGAGTTCCACCTTCCAATAATTTATCTAGTTTTTCAATTCCTGTACTAATAAATTCTTCTTTTTGGTTCATTATTTTTCAACAACTTAATTTTAAATAAATGAATCTTTTATCTTAAGTATTTTATCATTTAAATATACTAAACGGTTGAGATAACAATCCATTCCTTCTTCTTCAATCGCAAGAGATATGGTATTAATTTCTTTTGCTCTAGTTCTGTTAATCATATGATAAAAGAATTCGGTGACTATCTCAGGATCATTATATATAATTAAATTTGTTAAAGAATCAATTACTAGATATTTTTTAGTTTTTTGATCAACTTCCTTAAAAGCATTCATTATTTCTAAACCTATTCTCTCAAGCATCGTAGGACGTTCGATAAACTCAACATTAGTCGTAGCTTTAGATATACCCGAAGCCCTTGAAATACAATCTATAAAAAATAAATTTTTAATATTAGTAATAAATGGAAATTGATCTAATATAACCTGGTATGGTTTTGTAACAGTTACATAAACCCATGCTTCATCTGGACTCTTTTTTATTCTTTCAAATAATGCATGTATTAATTCCTGGTAATTAGGACTAGGCATCAATATTCCTACTGATTGATTTACATCTATAGCACTAGATATCCTTTCCATTAATCCGTCAATAAGAACATTAACCATTCATTTTTCACTCTCTAGATCTAAGTAAAGTTTCTAATTCTACTCCATTTTTAGTAGATATTAACATTGCAGTTTTTGTTCTATCATGTGCAGCTCCTCTCATTTTAACAATTTGAAATGTTCTGATTAAATCCCCTTTTCGCTCAACATCACCTAAAAATACAATACCATCACTAATAAACTCCTCTATACCATACTGAGAATATTGGAATTTAAAAGGAGGTATTTCCGAAGTAAGAAGTGTCGTACAGTTCATAGCAGCAAGAGATGAACCTAACTTAAATATAAAGTCACGTATCATTTCTGGTGTTTGAAGTCGATAACAAAGAGCAGTTATTGAATCAATTACTAACCTTTCAACATTAAGCTCATTTGCTATATCTCTTAAGATATCAAGAAGAGCACTTGCATCTTCAACTGTATATTTTTCTGCTACAAGACCTAATCGTTCACTAATAATCCTAAGATCTATAAGGTTTACCATACCTGACTCTATTAATTTTTTATCATAAAATGAAAAAGTTTCTAGGTTTTTTGTAAGTTTAAATAATGGTTCTGTTATAGTAAAAAAAACCCCTCGCTCTCCTTTTTTAGCACCATTAATTAAATATTGCATACAAAGAGTAGTTTTACCAGTACCACTACTCCCTACAACAAGTACGGTATTACCTTTTGGTATTCCTCCACCCACCATTTCATCTAATTTTTCTATACCGGTCTCACATAAACTATCTTTAAATTGAATCTCAGACATGCATCTCACCACTTTTGTTTTAATTATAATACATTCGCAGGTTATAAAACTTAGGTTTTTATCCAGGTTATTAAGATTAAATTAAAAAATAGTTTTTAAATTTTATTATTTTTTTGTCAAAAGACAACTATATCATCTTTATCAAAGTTAAATAATATTAATAATTGTAACAATCCCCCATATCATTAGAACTAATAATTTAATTTTCAATTTTTTTATATTTATCCAATCTGAGCTTTTAAAGATGCACTGGTAAGTATTATTCACCAAATAAAATTCATTTCATTATCTCTTTTTTTAATTAGATTTTGGAAAGTATCAATAATTTATAATCTTATTCATCGACTTATTAATGTCGACCAGATATATTTCACCAAGATGAATAAAATAGTTTTATTTTTTATATGCTTTTAATATCATGCCTTTTGGAACAATATAGCCTTTAATTGGGATCCAAAATCCCTGAAAATATTTTATAATAATTTTACTGAATCCTGCATCTTCTAATAATTTTTTCATTTCATTACCACTATATAATTTGAAATCAATTTTTTTTATTAGTTTTGCATGATTTTTTCCATCATCCTTATTATACGCCATTTCTATTATTAATCTACCACCTGGCTTTAGAACTCTATATATCTCCTTAAGCGATTTCTCAGGTTCAGACCAGAAAAAAAATGTTTCAATGGCTACTATAATAGAAAATTTATTATTCCCCCAAGGTATATTTAGTACATCACCATGTTTAAACTCAGCCTTACCTGATTTAACAAGATTTTTATTAAATTCATTTGCTAATTTTACCATTTCTTCAGAGTGATCTAATCCAGCTATTTTAGTGATATTAGATACATATTTTTTTATGAATAAACCTGAACCAAATCCTATTTCAAGATATTCATCCTCTAGTTTTAAATCCATTATCTTGGCAGTATTTTTATAGAAATTTTTATGTGCTCTAGCCATTCCTTTTGCCAACATTTTTCCAAAATAACCTGTTGGTTTTCTATATTGTGACATATATTAATTTCAAAATAATAATTTTCTATATAATATTATCATTTTATTTTAGATTGATTTTAAACGGTTGAAACCCAATCAGAAATACCTGTTAAGGCAAACTGAACTGATATTGCAACAGTCAATAATCCCATTACTCTAGTAAAAGCATCCATCCCTTTTTTACTAAGTAACTTAATAATAATTACTGAACTCATAAATATTAAATATGTTATTATCATTGTTATTATTATAGATATAATTGCTATTAAAATTGCATAAAACCATGAAATATTCAAAGTAAGAGTTTTCATCCCAACTATTGTAACTGTAATTGCACCTGGACCTGCTAGAGAAGGCATTGCAAGTGGCACTAGTGAAAAATCTGCTTTATGATCTTTACCAGGTTCACTTTCACCAAATTGAGATCCCCTTTTTACCATATCAAGTCCAACGAAAGTAAGTAAAATTCCACCAGCTATTCTAAGTGAATAAATATCGATCCCAAGAAAATCTAAAATACTTGAGCCGGCTAATGCAAATATTATCAATAATATAGCTGCATATTTTACTGCATTTTTTGCTATTATTTTTCGTTCTTGTTTTGTACATTTATTTGTTATTATTGAAAAAAGAGCAAGTGTTGAACTTGGATTTACTATAATTAATAATGGTATAAATAGAGATAAAAATTCTGGAATCATAAAATTATAGATTTGTGATTTATTTATCAAAATTTCGTTATTAATTGATATTAAGTTTTATTGATTTTTAGTTTTGAAACTAGTGGTTTAAAATCCTAATAAGTTTTTCAGAAAAGAATAATTTTAGGCGTCTTGTTCAGGTATAGCATTTTTTTGATTTTTTACTAAAATTCTTGGTAAGAAACCAGATTTAGCTATATATTTATATTCAGAGTATGAATATTCAGAACCATCCTTATGTCTTATTTTAAATAAGGGCATGTTGCAATTAGCACAAAGTCCTTTTTTTCCAAAATTCTTTTCTTTATAGTGTAAAGTGTTTGAAAATACTTCTAGATATTTGTTACTTTTTCCACACCAACGACAACGTACAGTTAAGGGCATAATTAAAAGTTATTTTACTAGAATTTAAATGTTTCTATTATTATCAATTTACTAATATTATATTAAATAATTATAAATCCTGGTATCAAAAATTCTTTAACTTTTAAAAATATTTTTTCAATATCTTATTATAGATAAAATTTAAGTGTAATAAACATATTATTAGTATTACAAATAAAGGGGAAAATAAGTATGAGTAAAATTATTGTGATTGTTAGTTTTTGTTTACTTTTTGGATTAGCCCTTTCTCCAATAATAAATGGATTTCAAAACAATGAAAACCAAATATTAATTCAAATTAACCAAATACAAGATAAGTTACTTATAACAGAAAAAATAATTAAAAATATTAATATTAAATATTGGTCACATGTTGTCAATAACATTAAAATAAAAAATGATTTTATTTTATTACAAGAAAATACAGAGGAAAATAGTATAATAAAATTTAAAAAAGAATGGACAGATATAAAAGATTATAGAATAAATATTTCACAATTGAATTTAAAAACAATCAAAATAGATGAAAATATTATTGCTTGGAAAGAAAAAGTTCTTTTTCTTGATAAAAATGATTTGAAAAATTTTTATTCTGTTGAAAATAGTCAAGTTTTTCCATTATTGTGCTGGGAGGTTAGATATAAAAATGGAAGCACAATTTTATATAATGATATAGGAGAAATAATTGGGAGGGGAATACCTGCACCAAATATTGGTTTTTCTCTTTCAGGATATAACGATGCTAGTTATCCAGATCCTTGGATTTCATGGAGATTAAATGCTGATACATGGTTTAAAAAATGGTGTAATACTACTGTAAGTATATCATTACCATCTATAGATGTAATTTCTTCTTATGTTAGTAACCCTGATATGGATATTTTTTATGAAATTGCACATTCAATTGGTCTACCAACTAGATTCCAAGCAAACGGTGAAGGAGTATTTTATACTGCTGATCAACTTTGTGATGATATGGAAAACCGTGATCCTATAAGATTTGCTATGCTATGTAGCTGTGAAGCTATGCGAGATATTGGACCCGGAACTCTTTCTTATGAGTTTAGAAAAGGTGAAACTGAGAACACCGTTACTATTGGATATGTTGGTATGGCATCCTGCCCTGGATGGTCGGTATCCTTAGAATGGCAAGATTACATGTTTTATATTATGAATTCGAATTATACTATTAGGGATGCTTTTGATCTTGCATGTGCAGAATACCCAACAATAGCAGATTGTGTCGTATTTGCAGGTGATCCAACTATTACAATCTGGCAAGATGAGGGTGATGATAATGGAGGAGGTAATGGAGATAATCGAATTCGCCCTAGTGTTTTTATAACATATCCTGCTGAAAATGAAACTGTTAATGGCACTATTTCTATAACTGGTAATGCTTATGATTTAAATGGAACTATAAAATATATTTTTTTAAAAATAGGTGATAAAGGAGATTGGATAAAAGCACAAGGAACAGATCACTGGGAAATAACTTGGAATACTACAGCATTTGAAGATGGAAGTTATGTAATATCTGCAATAGCAATTAATAACCATGGTTTGCAATCTCCTGTGGTTTATAAAAAAGTGAATGTAAAAAATAATGAATCTGAAGAACCTGAACCTGAAAAATATCCTGATCTTGAATGTGAAGGATCATTTAGTTGGACTAATTTAAAACCAGGGGAGACAGTAAATGGAAGTGTTATAGTAAAAAACATTGGTGATGCAGATTCAGTACTAAATTGGACTATTACTGAATATCCAGAATGGGGCATATGGTATTTTACACCATCTAACGGTGATAATTTAAAACCTGAAGATGGAATAATTACAATTGATGTTGAAGTTATAGCCCCTATTATTCAAGAAACAAATTTTTCTGGATATATAAAGATTGAAAATAAGGAAAATGCTAGTGATTATGAAATAATCAATGTATCACTTACAACATCGAAAGCAAAAGAATTTAATATTATTTTGTATTTTTTAGAAAAACTACTTTATAGCTTTCCTATAATTACAAATTTACTAACTTAAATTTTTATGTGTAAGAGAGATTTTATGAGCAATTAATTGATTTGAAAAATTTGTTTAAGACAGGTCTATTAAATGAATAAAAAAAGCTTAAAGGATAATAGCACGATAATTAAATCAGATAAATATCTAAGCGAATCATGTGTGCAGGGTGGAAAAATTATAGGAGAACATATAGTTTTAGGTTCTCTTATTTTTGGAATACCACTACTGATTATGGGATTGATTGGGTTATTTATGTTATTTGGTTTAGAATATCCTACTATTAATACTGCGAATATAATTGTTGTACTATTACTTACCATAATTGGTATATTATTAATTTTAGGTGGATACAACATCTATAGAATTAAAAATACTAAAAAGTAGATTGCTTTTATGATACTCTGTTAAAATTTTATTAATAAAATTGAAATATATTGAAAATAGGTTTTTTTTACATTTTTAACTAGTAGTAAATTATGCAGGGGGAGGGATTTGAACCCGCGGACCTCTTCAGGAATAGATCTTGAGTCTATCGCCGTTGACCAGGCTTGGCTACCCCTGCAATATTACAAACAAAAACAAAGAACACGATAAAAACCTTATTGAAAAAATAATAAAAAAGTTAAATTATAAAATTTCTTAACAGATATAAATTGTAACAATTATAATTTGTATCAATAATAAACAAATTATTTTACAATCAACAACCATTACGAAAAAATGAGGTTATCAAAAAAAATACTTTTTAAAAATATTTATTAACACAATAACCATCAGAAAGATTTAACTCAATCATTTTTTTCTGTTCTTCTTTCTGAATATTTACCACTGTAACCTCAATTTTTTCATCATTAATTTCAATAATATTAAAAGTATTACCAAAATACGCGCGGGTACGATTACATGAAAAAGTACCAGCATTAACAAGTAAGGTTTTATGAATCTTAACTGCATAAGGTACATGCCTATGACCCATTAAAACCAGAGGTATCTCATTTTTTAAAATTATGTCAAGTGTTTCACCTGCATCTTCAATAATATTAGTTTCTCTCCCGGAATTAGGTACAGGTATCAAATGGTGATGAAAACCAATAACATTTATCTTATTATTTTTTTTAAGAGCTTGCTCGATAAGTTTATGTCTACCGCTTCCAAGTCTACCATCATCCTTATCAGGCTCACTAGAGGCTAGACCACAAAGATTAATTTCATTAAATGATTTAATAAAATCAGTTTCTCCAAAAACTTCATGAAATAATTTAAAACCTAAATTACGTTCATCATGATTACCAGGAACAACTAATGGTTTAACATTTATTTCTTTTATTTTTTCTTTAGCCAAGTTGTATTCAAGAAGTAATCCATCAGTGGTTAAATCACCTGATATAAAAACCATGTTTGGGTCTGTTTTATTTAAAATGTTTATTGCTTTTTTAAAAATTTTTTCATTAAAATCTGTTCCAAAATTAAAATGAATGTCAGATATATGTGCAATTTTCATAAGATTAGTGTAAAAAACTATTCTATTTATGCTTTATTAATTTAAAAAATTCAAAAGACTTCAATGGATGTTTTATCTTCAGATTGTAAAATTTTATATTCAACATCAAAAAACTTTTTTGCAAGCCACATACTTGTACTTGCATGGTTACTCAGATTGCTTATTTTACTTTTTGATTTACCATTTTTTTTTGCTAGAACCATAAATGGGAAAATTTGGTCAAATCCATAGAAATCAAGTGTAGCTTCAGATTGAATATCTTTTAATAGATTTGTAACCACATTTTTACCTAATTCATCTGAGGACATAGTTTTTTTACCTATAACTGATGAGCCAAGAATATAGTTTTTTGATTTAGTCCAGATAGTTGCTCCAACTCCTGGTGAAAGACTAGATTTTCTATCAATTGAAATATTTACTTTAAAATTATTTTTTAAAAGATTTGAAATAATCGTATGTTTTATTCTAGTGGAAATTTTATCTGAAAGATTTGAGATATTAATGTTTCCTTGAATATGAGTAATAATTTCTCTATCATAAAGATTTAATGGAATTAATTTCTCACTAGGATTAATTGTTATTTTTGCTTTACCGCCTCCTCTAGGATAATATCCACGACTAAAAAGTTGAGGTGTAACATTTACTCCAATTTTATTAATTAGAGGAATATAAACATTATTAAAATAATCCCAAGAAGGACTCCAATTAACATCTGTTCCTCCACATAGATTCACTGTTATTTGTTCTTTTGAATTAGAGCAAGCAAGAATTATTGCTTGAAATACAAGTGTTATACTACCTGCTGTTCCTAAATCAAAATTATAAATTCCTGGTTTTATTTTGCCGGGTTTAAAAATAAGTTCAGATGAACCAATTTCAAGACCTTGGACTTCTGCATTAAATATATCTTTAATACTTTTTATTGCGATATAATGTTGGGCTTTTATACCTGGATTAGGTCTTTTCTTTCGAATATTTATAATTTTAATTGGTTTATTTGTAAGTACAGAAAAAGCCACTGTATTTCTTAGTATCTGCCCTCCGCCTTCACCATATGCACCATCTATTTCTAGCAAATTTATTCACCTTAAAAAATTTATATTGTTATCAGATATTGATATAACATACTTAGTGCAGCATTACAAGTACTTATTTTATTATTTATTCGATTTCCTCTAAATATAAATTTTTTAACAATTATATCTTTTTTAGTTGATAGAGCTATATATACAAGTCCAATTGGTTTCTCTTTAGTTCCACCGGTTGGTCCTGCAATACCTGTAGTACTTATACCAATATCTACTTTTGAAAGTTTTCTAATATTCTCTGCCATCTTTTTTGCAATTTGTTCTGATACTGCTCCATATTCCTCTAAAAGTTTTTTTGGTATATTTAATATCTCAGATTTTGAAGTGTTACTATATGATACTATTCCTCTATCAAAATAGTTGGAACTACCTGATATATTTGTAAGGCTATGTGCAATTAATCCTCCTGTGCAACTTTCAGCAGTAGCAATCTTTAATTTTTTATTTAAGAAGTAATTTGAAATTTTTTTTAAAATCTCTTCATTTATCAATCTTATTACACCTCATATAAGTCAACTTAAATGATGTAATAACTATTTAAAAGATTTTCAGGCTTATATTAAAAGTTATATAGGGTTATAAGTATCCTCTCAACAAATAAATTATAGACTTGAAGCCCTGTAGTGTAGTGGTTAACATAAGAGACTCTGGATCTCTAGACTCCAGTTCGAATCTGGACAGGGCTGTAAAAATATATTTAAAATGATTATAGTGGTGAGAAATTGGTATTGATCAATAGTGAGAAAAAAGATTTCATTAGAGAAATAATTGATAAAGATAATAAAACAAAAAAATACAAAGGTAGGGTCCATACGAGATTTCCACCTGAGCCTAATGGGTATCTTCATATTGGACACGCAAAATCAATCTGCTTGAATTTTGGTATAGCTAAAGAATATAGGGGGAAATGCAACCTTCGTTTTGATGATACAAATCCAGCAAAAGAAGAAGAAGAATATGTTAAATCAATAATAGAAGATATTAAATGGCTTGGATTTGACTGGGAAAATCGATTATTTTATGGTTCAGATTATTTTGAAAAAATGTTTGAATATGCGATACAATTAATCAAAAAAGGAAAAGCATATGTTGATGATTTATCAGCTGAAGAAATTAGTAGTTATCGTGGTACATTAACAAAACCTGGAATTGAAAGTAATTATAGAAATCGTTCTATTGAAGAAAACCTTGAATTATTTGAAAAAATGAAAAATGGTGAATTTTCTGATGGAGAAAAAGTACTCAGAGCTAAAATAGATATGGCTCATCCAAATATGAATATGCGCGATCCGGTAATGTATAGAATTTTACATGAAAAACATCATCGTCAAAAAGACAAATGGTGCATCTATCCAATGTATGACTGGGCTCACGGCTTAGAAGATTCAATAGAAGGAATTACTCATTCTATATGCACTTTGGAATTTGAAAATCATCGACCTCTTTATGATTGGTTTATTGATGAACTTGAAATTTATCATCCGCAGCAAATTGAATTTGCTCGTCTTAATCTAACATATACAGTGATGAGTAAAAGAATGTTAAAAGATTTGGTAGAGGGTAAATTTGTAGAAGGTTGGGATGATCCAAGATTGCCAACTATCAGCGGTATGCGTAGACGAGGTTATTCTCCGGAAGCCATTACTAATTTCTGTAAAGGAGTTGGTGTAGCAAAGGTTAATAGTACAGTTGATTTTTCATTCCTTGAGTATTATGTTAGAGAAAATCTTAATAAAACATCTCAAAGATTTATGGGAGTTTTACATCCTTTAAAAGTTATTATTGAAAATTATTCTCAAAATAAAATCGAAGAATTTAATGCAATAAATAATCCTGAAGACCCATCAGCAGGTTCTAGAAAAATATTTTTTTCAAAAGAATTATATATAGAACAAGATGATTTTATGGAGGATCCGCCAAATAAATTTTATCGACTTGCACCTGGACGAGAAGTTAGATTTAGATATTCTTATTTAGTAACATGTAAAAAAGTATTAAAAAATAATGGTGTGATAACTGGACTTATTTGTACAATAGATCCAGAAACACGAGGGGGGTATGCCCCTGATGGTAGGAAAGTTAAATCAACAATTCACTGGGTTTCAAAAAAACATTCAATAGATGCAGAAGTACATTTATATGACAGACTTTTTACTGTTGAAGATCCCACTTTCCAAAAATATACTAATTTTAAAAATTTTATTAATCCTAATTCTCTTGAAATTGTTAAATCATGCAAAGTAGAATCATCGTTAGAAAATCTAGAACCATATGATAGATTCCAATTTGAACGATTAGGATATTTCTGTATAGACAAAGATTCAAAAAAAGACAACTTGATAATAAATAGAACAATAACACTTAGAGATACATGGGCTAAAATTAAAAGACAACAACATACCAAATAAAATAACTATATAATTTGTATTAAAAATCTCATAGCAATAACTCGATTGTAAAAATTAATCATGAAGATCTTTATAGCTTGCAAATAAAGTTAAAATCTATACTAAGAAATCTTTTATAAAACATAAATGCTACTTTCTAGTTTTTAAATTAAATCAGCTAAGTCTCAACAGGAGAATTAAAACATCCAAAATATTATATAACTACATTGCAATCCCCCCAGCCAGAATTATAATAAAAAGCCCTGTGGTGTAGTGGTTAACATTTTGGCCTTTGGAGCCAGCGACAGCGGTTCGAATCCGCTCAGGGCTGTGAAAATAATAAAAATTATTAAACAAAAAAAATTACAT